>CAJXZG010000009.1 GCA_913063265.1 uncultured Prolixibacteraceae bacterium
TTTGTAAATGATAAAAACGAATCGGTTTATGCACTTTGGACCAGGGCTCAAAACAGCAAAACCGACAACGGAACAGCACTTCCGTATTCGCTTGAATTAAATTACATACCCGATTATGCAAAAAAAGTAGAATTAATCGACAAGGATCCTGATGGCGCAACTACTGACATTCAGGTTGAAGGAAAATCTATTTCTCTGATCCTGTCAGAAAAACCAGTATTTGTTATTGTTCCGGAGAACACAACTTCATCGATTTATCAGAAAGAAAACAATATGGACCTAAATGTATATCCCAATCCTGCTGAAAGCAGAGCTAATATTTCTTTTGAAAATCCACGATTTCAAAAAATAAAAATTTCAGTCATCTCAGCAGATGGACAATTAATAGAAGTTGTTTCAAATGACTTCTTAAATCCGGGAAAACAAACATTTTGTTTTAACAGTGAATTTTCTCCTGGCATGTATTTTATTTCAGTAAAAAGCGAAAATACCGGGGAAATAAGAAAACTCGTTATTCATTAATATCTATGGATTTTGAAATTCAATTTCCGTTTTCCCACCGGTTAAAAATATTGTCTCCCCTTTCCAAATAAATTTTCCTGTAACACCGTATGGAATAGCGACATATCCTGTTATCCCATGCTTTTCATTTTTTTTCAAATCCACCTCAATCATTCCATTCGGATGCGGCATTTTGGCTTTTACAAAATTTAATTTCCCAGGTGCCGGTGCTATTTCAATTTTTTTAAATCCTGGTGAAGCAGGCCTGATTCCGCAAACTGTTGCCAGCAAATCATAATTTGGAGTAGATCCCCAGGCATGACAATCTGATCGTTCGTCGTAATCACCTTCTTCAAAAGTAGTCAATCCTTTGGCTATCATCTCGTGCCACGGACCAAGTTGTTCCAAATATTCATCTGCTAATCCCACTTTTTTCATGGCCTGAAAAAGATAGAATTTAAAATATATGGTACATTGGATTAACGATTTATCGCTCAAAACTTTTCTGATTACATCCTTTTGTTTTTCATGCGGAATCGCATCGGTTAATACTCCCCAAATATTAGTATGCTGCGAATAAACATCTTCGTAAGGGGTATCCTTTAAGATTTGTTTTTCCTCATCAAAACAAAGCCGATAAACCGCCTTTTTAATGGAAGACGATTGTTTCAGATATTTTTTTGCCTCATGTTCTTTACCATAATAAGAGAATAATTCTGAAGCCCGATCCAGAGCGTAAGCATAGTTCAGGGAAACCAATGCCGAATTACTTGTGTCTACTCCTGCCGGGCTTCCCACCATAAATCCTGTAGTCCAATCTGTAAAACTAAACCAGTCCAATCCACCCAACATTCCATTCTCGTCCATTCTTCTTTCAAACCAAGCCAACACAGATTGAATTCCAGGCAAAAACTGTTGAATATACAATGAATCTTCACGATGCAAATAATAATCATGCACCATATCCACCCAGTATAAAGAGAAAGGTGAAGTAATCTGAGGAATTGCTGAAGGTGCCCGTCCTAAGGTAAGTCCTTCAGGAATTCGGGAATGGTCTATCAATTCAAGTGCATTTCTCATCAATCTGTCATCCCCGGAAACATATAATGAAATCAATGATTGCAAACGGGTATCGCCAATGTATTGTAACTGCTCCCAATACGGACAATCCATGTAGGTTTCACCAGCGCATAACCTTGCAGTGTGCCAACCCACATCCCAAATTTTAGTTAGACTTTCATTGTCACTTTCAAAAGATGCATTTTCCTCAAAAGGATATGCTGTAAAAATTCCGTAGAATTCATCAATCTCCAACGGTTCATCTTTTGTTTTAATATCAAGTTGAATATAACGCCAGGTTCTTAACCACAAGGGGCGAAATAATCTTTGCGCTCCACCATCGGGTAAAAAGATGTCGTGATAACCACGAATTTCTTTATTTTCTGTTTCATTTCGATTACCTTTCGAACCATCATTCGCTATCAATGCTTCGGCATAGGTAACTTTAATTGTGCTTCCTTTTCCTTTACTGACAATCATTTCGGGGTAAGCCACTGTTAGTTTTGTTTGATCGAGTAAAATACTCACTCTTGAATTTGGTGGAATGATTAGTTTTTCAGTTCCTCTTAAAAATTCATTTGAAGGATTGATACCAGAACTTCTCACAATTGTTGGAATAATTTCCTTTTTTTGCTCCATCGCCGGAATGTTTCTCGGCACCAAATTCCATGGAACACCATGCATATATCCCCGACCAACTCCTCGAATTATGGTTTTTGTTGATTGCCAATCAGAGTCATCAAAATCAATGGTTTCCCATCCCCAGATATTTTTATTACCATCAATTCTATCGCAGGGTCCGGCTACATAATAATCCTCTACCAAAGCACGGGTAACTTCAATCGCAGAATAGGCTTCGTTTTTCAGTACCACCCAATCACTTTTACCGGTATTTAATTCTGCACCCAATTCACCTTCAGCCTGAAATAAAAAAGCAGTTTTGTGTGAGAACTGAGCAACCGGACGATGTTCTCCTAAATTAAAAACTTCGGCTGCTATTACATTCTTTCCGGCTTGCAAGTATTCAGCAATATCCTGGGTTTCGTACCTCCAGTATTCCAGAGTTCCACGTGCGGGTCCAAAAGAAACTTCTGTTCCGTTTATAAATAATCGATATCTGTTATCTGCCGAAACATAAACAATTGCAGAATCGGGTACTTTATCCAATGAGAAACTATTTCGAAAATGAAAAACTCCATAATCAAAAACTGATGAAGTTGGATGAGTAATCCATGAAGATTCCCAGGCATGCCGTTCATTATCCCAATCGACATTAACAGGGACATTGCGTTCTTGTGAAAAAACCAGACAAGGGAAAATGAGAATTACCAGAACTAATTTAGCTATTGATTTCATAAAGCTAAAGATAATAGTAGTTTCTGAGATGGAAAATCCTCCTGTTTGTATAAGTAGGTTATTTTTAATAACTTGTAGAAGAGTTAAGCATCTTTTTCACCATTAAATTACACACGATGTTGCCTAATCGTTAGAACTATCTAAACGCCATGAGATATAATCCGGTAAAAACTAAAATGTCGGGATTGGTAATTACAACCGTCCTGCTTATAATTCTTTCACTCAGCCTATTTCTGTTTGTAGTAATCCGCAATAACGAAAATGAAATTATCAGCCGAAGTTTCAGGGTGCTGTCTCAAATTGGGGAAAACATTAAAGCCAAGGATAAAACAAATTTTAAAGTAACTGCTAACAAGTGGAAGAAAGTTAATGGCAAAAAAGATGAACGTGCACCAACAGATTCCATAACAAGAGAAATTAATGGAGATACGTTTTTATATAAACCATTAGGTAAAACAATCGTTGGATTCGAACCCATTGACCCGAAAGATACAATTACCGCAATAAATGTTAATGACTTGGTTAGCTCACTATTAAGGAATGATGTATTTGATGAAGTTATAATTCGAGGAACCGACAAAAAAAATTCCTCAATAATTATATACAATTCTTTAGGAGTAGATATCAGGGTTGACTTAAAGAAGAATGAAAGTATCAAGAAAGACACTTTAATTTGGGAAGCAGGAAATATGACTTCTCTGGAAATTGGTGCAATAGAATACAAATGCTTTACATTACCTTTAAAAATTAGTGATGACAATTGGTGGTATGTAGACGGCTTAATTTCAAGCGATAAATTCACACAGGAAAAAAGAGGACTGGATACCTGGTTTACAACACTAATGATATTGATACTTGTATTTTTAGTATTGAGCTTTCCGGTTGCCAGACTGTTTTTAATGAGTTGGCTTGAACATTTGCAACGTAATGCTTTACTCCTTATAAGTTTTTCAGTTTGTTTTGGAACGTCATTAATTATTATGCTGTTATTAGCACTGACGTCAAACTACCATCTAAAAAAAGAAAGAGAAAATCAGCTAAAAGGTTTGGCCTTTGATATTGAAAACAGATTTAGTGCAGAAATAGATTCTATTTACACTCAGATTTTAAGTTATGATTCTTTAACCGGTATTATTAAATTTGACAGTACTGCATTGAAATCAAATCAAGCCAAACCTAAATTCTACCAGTATTACAAGTCGTTTTTTTGGATGGATTCCACGGGAATGCAACTGCAGGAGTTTGGGACAAGAGGAAAACCAAAAAACCTGATCAACTTAGCGCATCGTGATTATTTTAAATTTAAAGATGCCTGGCTTTTACCTTCAGATACTACAAAAACCAGTGGAAATCGTTTTATGCTGGAATCAATATATTCTGTTACAACCGGCGAGGCTCTGGCGGCAATATCCAAAAGAAGTTACGGAACCAAGTCGTTTTATACTGATGCTTCACTTAAAACTATTAAAACGGCCAAAACTTCAGTTGCTGCCATATCCACTCCAATGCATTCTGTAATGGATCCGGTACTTCCCAAGGGTTTTTCATTCAGCATTATTGACCGGGAAGGTAAAATCGTATTTCACTCAAATAAAAAACGAAATCTTCAGGAAAATTTTTTGGAGGAAACCAACAACAATAAAAAATTACTTTCAGCAATTTACAGTAAAACTGACGAGGTTGTAAGTTTAAAATACCAAAACAATAAAACCAATGTTTACATAAAACCGATAGCAAATATACCTTTATATATAATTACAAGTCAGACTAAAGAATTGGCAAATACTTATAATTCCCAGGTTATAGCATCGTCTTTATTATTTATCATTTTAGTATTTCTGTTTTTAGGATTTCATGTATTATTATTTATAATAACCAATATTAAAAGACCGGAGTTAAAAGGAAATATTTTTGCACTTGAATGGATATTACCAAAAAAACAAAAAACAGGGAAATACGCCGGATTACTTTTTATAAATCTTTTAATATTTCTGTTTTTAATTTTATTCCACACATGTCTTTCCGGCCTGAATTTCAATATGGTAGATTCATTTTTTATTTTCCTTTATTCGCAAATAGTTTTAATGGAACTGGCACGTCAGGAGTTAAAATTTAATACTAAATCTGTTACAATCGATGCATTCCTGCTTATAACTTTTATCTTTTTAATTGTTGTAAACTTTGTTCACTCAAAAATGTCAATCCATTACCATTATTATTTATTCTTTCAAATTGGAATATTAATCTTATTTATTGTATTTAAGGTATTTCTGTTCTCAAAAGGTTTTAAAAAGTTACCCATAAAAAATTTCTTTGAAAAAAACTATTTTAGAATATACCAGAGTTTTATAATGAGCTGGGTATTGTTAATAGGAATACTACCATCCATAATCTTTTACAACAATGCATCACAGTATGAAAAACGTATTGGCGTTAAATATCAACAATTACATTTAGCAAGGGAATTACAAAAAAGAAATACAAGCATTGATAATTATTTTACGGTAAATAACATTAATGATATCGGCGATAATTATTATCGAAACTTAAGAAAACAAAAAGGAATTTATACCGAATTTTACTTCAAAACAAAAATTGAAAAAGACAAATATGAGAAACCAGATTTAAATTCCTTTTATCGTTTAAAAAATGAAAAAAGTAAAAACAAACTATTCGATATACTTAACAGAAAAGACTCACTATTGTCGCTTCTATTAATTGAAAAACCTCTTTTTAATGAATATGCTGTTCAAAAAAGAAAACTGGCATATAATTCTTCTATCGATTCTTTGTGGTTCTGGAAACAAAACAATGATTCTTTGTTGAATTTTGGTTTTACACTAAATAATATTCAAGGTAAAGATTCTGTGGTTAGAAAAAGTATGTATATGAAAACTTCAGTACCATCTTATAAATTTAATGGACTTGGAGGTTTATCATCTATTTTTTGGCTTATTCTCATTGTGGTGCTTATTTCGGTTTTTGGCCTTCTTGGTTTAATTCTTAGGAAGATATTTCCTTTCAATAAAAATTACCAAATTTCGGTTTTAACTTTTACCGGACTACTTGAAAAAAGTCTTACCCCAGGTTATTTTAAGTCAAAAATTTTTGCCATAAATCCTTCAGGCGAGTCAGATGGTAAGATTAAGTTAAACGTTCGAAAAAAAGGATATAAGTGCATTGATGTTTCTTCTGACCCGGATTTCAAAGAATGGATGATAAAAGGTGACAGAATTGCTTTGTTAAATTTTGATGAAAAGATTATTGATATTGAACTACTTAAGAAAAAGAATGATTTATTGGGAGTAATTACAAGACTAAAGAAAAAACAAGTAATACTTTCATCTAAAATGACCCCAGCTCAAATAATTGCCTATTATTCCGACTACCTAAACAAAGAAGATACAGATAAGAAATTAATAGAAAAAGAATTGGCGCGATTTTCAAATCTGATATCACAGTTTCAGGTAATTTATTGTTCACTGGAAGAGGTAAAGGAGTCCACAGAAGAAGGTTCAGAAATCGAAAAATTACTGAATAAAGAATTATGTCATGATATTTTTCTACACGGTTTGAAAAAGTCAATACTTAATATCTATAAAACACCGGAGCAAGGTTTTTCCCGGGATGAGGTAATTCTTCAAATCAGAGATATGGCTTTCGGATTTTACTCGCAACTTTGGAATTCGTGTACATTGGAAGAGAAAATGATTTTGTACGATATTGCCCGAAATTCGCTAATCAATATAAAAAATCATGAAGTTGTGCGAATTCTAAAAATACTGATGGAAAAGAGACTGGTAATTCGTAACGATTATTATAAGATTATGAATTTGAGTTTTAAAAACTATATTCTTACCAATGTCGATCCGCTTGATCTTAAAGAGATGGACAAGTTGACTAAACAAAACGATGCGTGGCAGAGTTTCCGGATACCGTTAATTATATTTGCATCAGGAATTATAATTTTCTTAATTGCAACACAACAGAATTTTTTAAATAACCTTTCTACAATGCTGGTTTCGTTTGGTGCCATTGCAGGTGTATTCTTAAAGGTTAGCGGAGTCTTTTCACTAAAACCTTTTGCATCAAAAGAAAAGTAAATTTTTGAGATATAATGGAATTGAAAAAGTAATTCCCTTTTGTTAAAACATTTACAATAAAGAAAATTCTTGAAGTTGACTATCCCCGTGACAAAGTCTCGGGGAATTTTTCAGATTAAAGCATTCAAATTCTCCCATTTTACTTTCCAGTCTTTTGGGAAACCTGGAATTTGATTTTCATTTCCTTCAAAACCGGCACACATCATGGCAACCGCAGTCAGCAAGCCACCATTTCCCGGAAGATAAATCCTCAGTCGGTTACTTTGCCAGTTATGTCCGTTTTTTAAATAGGTATTTTTCTTTACATCTTTTAG
This sequence comes from uncultured Prolixibacteraceae bacterium, assembly GCA_913063265.1. GTDB lineage: Bacteria > Bacteroidota > Bacteroidia > Bacteroidales > Prolixibacteraceae > Draconibacterium. Next base: position 7,334 of record CAJXZG010000009.1, read on the forward strand.
CAGCAAATCGATTGCTTTATCGGGTTTTCCAAGTCGGGTTGCACACATGGCTGCCATCGGATAATCCCAGCCCCAGGTCCGATCCCAGTTCCAGTATTTTTCTATATAATCAAAAGTTGCTGCCATAATAGCTGTATCCAGATTATTAACAGCCGGTAACATTCCAAATGCCCCCAGAACCATAGGATGATCGGAATAATAATGTTTGTTTTCATACGAATCAGGAGCACTTTCAGCTGCTAAGTATAATCCGTCTTTTTGTGCAAATTCCGACAAATCTTCAATTACTTTTTGCCACTCGGTATTATCCGATAGTTGCATTCTTTTTCGCCATTGTTGTGCAATTTGTAATCCCCAGCTCCAGTATGCCAGCTCAAAAGGAGGATTGACAGTTTTTTCTTTTTCCAGACTTTCCTGGGCAGGAATCAAAGGAGGGCCTAAAATGTATCGTTTATTTGTTTCATCCCACCTTGCAAAATCGGCCATAAAATTTGCAGTTTCGAAAATAAGCGGAGCGTATTTTTCAAGAAGTTCATCATTTGGCTTTTGCCGGTAAATCAGCTCGGCATAATAAATGATATGCGGTTGTTGCCAGATTAAAAATTCACCGATATCAGATGGCGAATCATTTCCCTGAAGATCTGTCATTTTTTGCCAGCGAACACCTTCGTATCCTTGAACTTCTGCTTTTTGTTTTGCTTTTTCAAAAACCTTAAAATAATAGTTCAGGCTCTTTTCCAGTAATTCGTTTCTGTTCCAGTATGCCCAGTGAACTCCGTGCCACCAATGCATTTCGAGGTGATGTTTCCCGTGCCAGCTGTTGTAAGTCAGACCGGTTTCCTGGGGAGGATAAGAGCCTGCACTTTGAATTCGGGTTAAGTATTGTGATAGAATCACCCTGCGTTCCAACTCCTTTGCACGTGGATCGTCAGTAGCCGAAAAATCCACAGCACCACCCGTTTCCCAGAAATTTTGCCAGGCTTTTTCAGAATCATCTTTTATGGTATGAAAATCCCGGTTTTCCGCAAATTGATTGTCCTGACAAAATTCTACAGATATCTCAAAATTTGAATTTTCTTTATCAGGAAGGAGAACAAAATAATGGGAATCTTTTTCGGAAAAAATTGCCTTTCCTTTCCATTTGATTTTTACATAATATGAGGTCGTATCGAGTTTACGATGTAAAACCACACTTTCATTATCCTGCCATAATATTTCAGATTGGTGCTTTTCAGGTTTACTCCAGTCACATGCATTATCAGAATGTCCTCCGGTTGGATACGGAAATTTTAGGTTGATTCCCAGGCCTCCCTTTTTTATTTTTTCTGATTGCATAGAAACACCTATTAAATCCCGCTTAGGATGACAAAGCGTTTGTACTTCAACCACATCTTTTTCAAACTCAAAAGCACTTAAAATTACTCCCTTCCAAACATCCAGCTTTTGATTACAGTTTTTAATATTCTCTTTGGTAGCCGGCGTTTTATCTGCTTTTATCAACTCCAATCCTAGCATTCCCAAATGTAAACGGTGAGGATTTGACCTGAAATAGTTGGCTGCCTCCTGTTTTCTTTTGGGCTCCTTCCATTGCACGGCATAAGGAACCTGTCTTTCTTCAACATTAAAGTTTTGCCAGGTTTCCCGGATATCGTAATTCTCGTTGTTGGGAAAACTGTGCCATCCCCATTCGCTTTGTGTTCCCAGACAAACACCATCTTCATAAAAATCAGGAAAAGTTTGAAGACCTGTGGCGTCTACCGTAAAGGCAAATTGCCCGTTCCCCACGGAAAGAGAATTTAAAGAATCAAAACCGGAATTGTAAACATGATGCCGGTTTACCAAAGCAAAGCGGTCTATTTTTTCAATGGGCTTTTCTGTTATATCACATGCTAATACAACAATAAGAATTAAAAGCAAAATAGATTTGTTGAATACTTTCATAAGTCCAGATAAAGGTTGGATAAATTTAAACACAAAATCAGAATTAATTAGAAAACCTGATATAAATATAATTCATAAAAAGTTTAAAGTTTGAATGGGATAGGTCTGAACCAAAATGGCTCATGGCTAAAAACAAAAAAGGGGAAAACTGCTGTCTTCCCCTCTGCAAGTGGTACCATCTGGTCGCGATAGCTATCGCGAGAACAAGGGACACGCTACAAAGAAAAACGAGAAAGTAGTTTTTGTGCAATTTCAGGATAATACCTCAAGTTGTGATAGTATTTCCTGTTACGCATCTTTTTGATATGTTTTTCAATCTGAATTGCCTGTTTGCGCGAATTGCATTCAAGCTTCCAAAATAATTTCCAATCCTTTGCTTGTTTTGAATACGATAAGTCGTAATAGCCAGAATTATGTTGGCTGATTCGTTCCTCAACGTTTACAGTTTCGCCAATATAAAATCTATCCTTTGAGTCGCTATATATGATGTAAACAAAGTGCTTCATGGGCTAAAAACAAAAAAGGGGAAAACTGCTGTCTTCCCCTCTGCAAGTGGTACCACCTGGAATTGAACCAGGGACACACGGATTTTCAGTCCGTTGCTCTACCAACTGAGCTATGGTACCCCTTTATTTTGGTGTTGCAAAAGTAAACAAATTTTCAAATCCGCAAAAAAAAAATCAATTCTTCTCGAAATTCTTCTGAAAAAAATCAAAATCCATAATCATGTTTGGTATTTACTTTTCTTTTATACTTTTGCATGCTCAAATTTGAAAATATGGTTGGCACTGATTTTCTGACACATACACTGAAAAACGGGATTCGGTTGATTCACCGTCAGACCGATTCGCCCGTTGGTCATCTGGGTGTTTTAATAAATGCCGGTTCGCGCGATGAGGAACAAAAAGAACACGGATTGGCACATTTTATTGAACATTCGGTTTTTAAAGGAACTAAAAAAAGAAGGGCTTACCATGTTCTAAGTCGGATTGAAGATGTGGGCGGAGAATTAAATGCTTATACCACCAAAGAGGAAACCACTTTATATTCTACTTTTTTAAACCAGGATTATAAGCGTGCTGCAGAACTTTTAAGCGACATTTTATTTAACAGCGTTTATCCCCAAAAGGAAATTAACAGGGAGAAAGAAGTTATTGCAGAAGAGATAAATTCGTATAAAGATTCTCCATCGGAATTGATTTTTGATGAATTTGAAGAGTTGGTTTTTGATGGCCACCCTATAGCCCGCAACATTTTAGGAACTAAAAAATACATCAACAAATTTAACAGGGAAGATATACTCCGGTTTATAAATAATAATTACCATACTGATCAGATGGTAATTAGTTCTGTTGGAAAAATCGATTTTAACCGACTCATAAAATATATCGAAAAATATTTTGGTGATGCCGAAACCAAACTCAGGGTAAACGGACGTTTGCCTTTTGAAAATTATTTGCCGCAAACCAGAACAGTTGTAAAAGATACCTTTCAAACCCACTGCATAATTGGCAATACGGCTTTTGATGCCAAACACCCAAAACGAAATGTAATGGTTTTGCTAAATAACATTATTGGCGGACAGGCAATGAATTCGAGATTAAACCTGGCTTTGCGCGAACGCAGAGGAATGGCTTATAATATCGAATCCGGTTACACAGCATACACCGACACCGGTTTGTTTAATGTTTATTTTGGCACCGATAAAGAAAATCTGGAGAAAGCTTTAAATCTGATAAATAAAGAATTTAAACTTCTCAGGGATAAAAAACTGGGTGCGGTACAGTTAAGCAAAGCAAAAAAACAGTTGATTGGTCAAATTGCCATTTCGACTGAAACTCATGAAGATTTAATGCTGGCAATTGGGAAAAGCTATTTGCTGTACAACAGAGTTGACCCACTTCGCGAAGTTTTTAGAAAAATAGAGTCGATTACTTCTGAAGAATTAATGGAGGTTGCGAATATTATTCTTGACAAAAAACAATTGAGTACTTTGATTTACGAGTAAAACCTTCAAAATAAATTATAGTGTTTAGCAGAAAGGATAACACAAGATTTATGGAATTGGAACTCAACTCTCCCTCATTCCCTCTCTTCATGAAGAGGGGGACGATTGTGTTGCAGATACAATCAGGGTGAGTTTAAATGTTGTAAATACTTTCTCTAAACTATTTTCAATTTAATAGTATTTGAAAAATTTGATGGTGCTAACAAAACGAATATTCAAAATAATTCAAGCAGAAAATGGGAAAACAAAAAGAAATAGATAAATACATATTAAATCATATCGATCCGGAAGATAAGATTTTACATGAACTCGATCGCGATACTCATTTAAACGTAATTGGTGCAAGAATGATTTCAGGGCATTTACAGGGACAGGTGCTTACCATGCTTTCAAAAATGATTCGGCCGAAAACGATTCTTGAATTTGGCACTTTTACGGGTTATTCAGCAATTTGCCTGGCTAAAGGACTTCAGGAAAACGGTAAATTATACACCATTGAGATCGATGATGAACTGGAAACCCGTGCAAAGATGTATTTTGAAAAAGCAGGGTTTCAGGATAAAATTGTTCAGTTAATCGGTCCTGCTCTTGAAATAATTCCAACATTAAACGAAACCTTTGATTTGGTTTTTATTGATGCCCACAAACCGGAATATCCGGATTATTACAATGCCATATTTGATAAGGTAAAAGCCGGAGGTTTTATTATTGCCGACAATACTTTATGGAGCGGGAAAGTACTCGAAACTCCTGCTGAAGATGATTACTACACAAAGGGAATACTTGAATTTAATAAGATAATAAAAAACGATAACAGGGTTGAAAAAGTAATCCTGACTCTTCGTGATGGAATGACTGTTATCAGGAAGAAGTAGTTTTTTTGGGATACAAAAAACTCAATATTACAAGTATCAAACAAACAACAAGGACACGATAATCGCCCAGATACATTTCAAATCGTTCAAAATCGTTTAAAAAAACTTTATCGGTTTTAGAAAAATGCGATGAACCCAGCATTACATAAATCCATGCAAAATGCAAAGAAAAAGAATAAGCAATATGACCGGTTTTTAAAATCAGATTATTTCTGACAATTCCTGCAAAAAATAAGGACATCATTGTAATCCATCCCAGTTCTCCCGAATTTTTGAAAATCCATTTAAAAAAAATAAAATGAAACAGGGAGAACACTGCAGCAATCCAAACCGAAACAAACCAATCCGGAATTTTCTTCCGGAAATATTTAATTCCCTTTAGTAACAAAGCTCCAATTACCAGCTCTTCATTTAAAGTATAAAAAAAAGTGTGTAAAAAGTTTTTATAATTCCCCGGAATAACCAGAATATTTTCAGATTGGCCAACCCACTTAATTATCAAAAATGCACCCCCTAAAAATGCCAGAAACACTAAAAAAACTTTCAGGTATTCTTTATTACTGATTTGAATTCCCAACCAGAACCTGTAATCATTTCGCCATAAAAAATATGATAACAATACAATTACAACTGTACCAAGAATGGCCGAATAGAACCATGGAAAGTAATAATAAGAGAATGTCAGGTGTGCTAAAATGATAAGCGCAACTACGGTTGTTTTTGTATAAGTTGATTTTACTGTCACAGAAAACTGTTTCAGTAAATTTACAAAGAATTAATTCTTTTTTCCGGCAATCCTGGGAGTCTGTTTTTTCGATTTGAAATTTCGTCTTTTCCTGTTTCTGTTATTTTTCTTTTTATCAAACCGATCAATACGTTCATCCAGTTTAACTTCCATTTTGTTTTCTTCCTTGGCTTTACTTTCAAAAGCATTAATTTCAGGTTTTATTCCTCTCTTATTTTTCTGAATAATATCCTTAATTTTTGAAACTGAAAGATTAAACGAGGTTCCAATACTTCCTTCAATTGTATACCAAACTTCTTTTTTCAAATAATCTGTTTTAAAAGGTTTGGCTATCCCATTGGCAAGTTCAAGATTTAAAAGCTCTTTTGGAAAATCTTTTTGTGCTTCCATGTAAACATCAAGTTCGTACAACAAACAACATTTCAATTTCCCACATGCTCCTGACATTTTAAGTGCTGCAGGCGAAAGTCCCTGTTTTACGGCAACCCCTGATGAAATTGTCTTAAAGTTAGTTAACCAGCTTGAACAGCAAAGTTCTCTGCCGCAAGAACCGATACCACCGACAATACCGGCTTCCTGTCGGGCTCCGATTTGTTTCATCTCAATGTTAATCTGAAACTCGCGCGCATAAACTTTTATCAATTCCCTGAAATCCACACGCCCGTCGGCCAGGTAATAAAAAATGGCTTTTCGGTTATCTCCCCGAAACTCAACATCACCAATTTTCATCTCCAAACCCAGTTCATTAACAATCTGCCTTGCCCTGATCATGGTTGGTTTTTCACGTTCACGGGCTTCTTTCAAAAGTTTAAGATCATTACCCGAAGATTTTCGGTAAATATTGTTGAGTTTATAATTCGAAGGATTTTTTATCTTTCGGTAAAACTGTTTTTCGGCAAGATATCCTGTCAGGGTTACTTCTCCAATATCGTGCCCCGGAGATGTGGAAACTACCACCCTGTCACCCCTTTTAATATCTAAACCATCGCTGTTTTTATAATATTCCCTTCTTGTAGATTTAAATTTTACTTCAACAAAATCCGACTTATCTGATGTGTCCGGCAAGTCATTTAACCAGTCGTAACTATCGGTATATGTACTTCCTTCTATATTATTCAATGAACATCCATTGCAACTCATTTCATCCCTGCTTTAAATAATTCTGTGCAAATATTCAAATAAAAGATTAAAATGTCGTAATCTAAGGAACTTATTTTTTGTGTTTTTTTACAACTATCCAGGCGTATTGCACTGTAATTAAATCCAGAAGAGATTTCCGTCTGAAAAAAGCCATAAGCCACTAAAACTCTAAAACACTAATTTTCACAAAAATCAAGACTATATTTTCTAATTAGTGAGATTTTGTGTTTTTGAGATTTTGTGGCGGGTTTTATTTACTCAGGTGAAATGGTAAAAGGGAATTTTTCAGGTTTTTAATATCCACAATCTTTAATAAAACTTTTTAAAAAAATTATCTTTGCCCATTCATGGCAACTAAGAAAAAACATGTCGAAACACCTTTGATGAAGCAGTATTACAACATCAAAGAAAAACATCCGGATGCGGTTTTGCTTTTCAGGGTGGGCGATTTTTATGAGACTTTTGGGGACGATGCAATTAAAGCAGCCGGCATTTTGGGGATTACATTAACCCGTCGTGCCAATGGTGCTGCAAGCTATGTTGAACTGGCCGGATTTCCTCATCATGCACTCGATACTTATTTGCCTAAATTGGTAAGAGCCGGACAAAGAGTGGCCATTTGCGAACAACTTGAGGATCCAAAACTTACCAAGAAAATTGTAAAGCGCGGAATTACAGAACTGGTTACGCCGGGAGTTTCCATCAATGATAATATTCTGGAAAACCGGGAAAACAACTTTTTAGCTTCGGTTCATTTCGACAAAAAGATGGCAGGTGTTGCATTTCTCGATATTTCAACCGGAGAGTTTTTATCTGCTCAGGGGAATTACGAATACATAGATAAACTGCTTAACTCTTTTCAGCCCAAGGAAGTACTTTTTCAACGTGGAAAGGGAAAAACTTTTGATGAAAACTTTGGCTCAAAGTATTATACATTTCAGCTTGAAGACTGGGTGTATACTGATGATGCAGCTACCGATCGTTTAAAAAGACATTTTGAAACCTCATCCTTAAAAGGTTTTGGAGTCCAGGAAATGAAACTGGCTGTTATTTCAGCCGGAGCCATTTTACACTATCTGGATATAACCCAGCACAGCAGAATCAGCCATATCAATAATTTGAGCCGGATTGAAGAAGAACGTTTTGTATGGCTCGACAGGTTTACCATCCGAAATCTTGAACTTTTTGCACCCATCCAGGAAAATGGGAAATCGCTGATTGATGTATTGGACAAAACCATTTCTCCTATGGGTTCGAGGTTGTTAAAACGCTGGATTGCATTACCCTTAAAAGATATCGACCCAATTAATCAAAGACTGGATGTTGTTGAATTGTTTCTTAAAAACCCTGAGATAAAAGAGACTATTGACGAACAATTACGACAAATTGGAGATTTGGAGAGGTTGATTTCAAAGGTGGCGGTTGGCAGAATAAATCCTCGCGAAGTAGTGCAGGTAAAAAATGCCTTAAATGCTATTTCTCCGATTAAAGAGACCTGCGCTAGTGTTGAAAATGAAGCATTAAACCGTTTTTCAGAACAACTAAATCCCTGTGATTTAATCCGCGATAAAATCCAGAATGAGATAGTTTCAGATCCACCGGTTGCCTTAAATAAGGGAAAAGTTATTTCCAAAGGGGTCTCACAAGAGCTCGATGATTTAAGAGAAATTGCTTATTCAGGAAAAGATTTTCTGGCAAAAATTCAACAACGCGAAAGTGAAAAGCATGGAATTCCATCGCTTAAAATCAGTTTTAATAATGTTTTTGGATATTACATTGAGGTACGAAATACACACAAAGATAAAGTACCGCCTGAATGGATACGAAAGCAAACTTTGGTAAATGCAGAGAGATATATTACCGAAGAACTTAAAGAATACGAAACCAAAATATTGGGTGCCGAAGAAAAAATTCAGGTACTGGAATCCAAAATTTTTGGTGATTTGGTTTATGCCCTATCGGAATACATTTCGGCCATTCAGCTTAATTCAAACATTCTGGCACAAATAGATTGTTTACTTTCCTTTTCTGTTTGCGCCAATTCGTATGGCTATTTTAGACCACAAATCAATGATACAAATATTATAGACATAAAAAGTGGTCGACATCCGGTGATTGAGCACCAGCTTCCGATAGGAGAATATTACATTTCGAATGATGTGTTGCTCGACCAGGAAGAGCAACAAATTATTATAATTACAGGGCCAAATATGGCAGGAAAATCGGCATTGTTACGACAAACTGCCTTAATTGTTTTAATGGCTCAGATTGGTTCATTTGTTCCTGCTGAAAAAGCTGAAATTGGATATGTCGACAAAATATTCACACGTGTTGGAGCTTCGGATAATATCTCTTTAGGCGAGTCTACTTTTATGGTAGAAATGAACGAAGCTGCCAGCATTTTAAATAATGTTTCAGACCGAAGTTTAATTCTGTTTGATGAACTCGGTCGCGGAACTTCAACCTACGACGGAATTTCAATTGCATGGTCGGTAGTGGAACATTTACACGAACACCCGAAAGTAAAAGCAAAAACCTTGTTTGCTACACATTACCACGAATTAAACGAAATGGAAGGTGCTTTCCCCAGGGTAAAAAACTTCAATGTTTCAATTAAAGAAGTTGGCAACAAGGTAATATTCCTGAGGAAATTACTTCGTGGTGGAAGTAATCACAGTTTTGGAATTCATGTAGCAGGAATGGCCGGTATGCCAAAATCGGTGATTAAACGTGCCGAACAGATTCTCACCAAACTGGAAGGTGGCAGAGAAAAAGAGAGTCTTTCGAAACCTCTTGATGATATAAAAAGTAAAAGAGAAGGAATGCAGTTAAGTTTCTTTCAGTTGGATGATCCGGTATTAAAGTTGATTAGAGATGAAATTGCCGGACTGGATATTAATAATCTAACACCGATTGAAGCACTGAATAAACTCAGTGAAATAAAGAAACACGCTGGATTAAAATGAAGTTGTTTAATATAGGGTGATTTTTTTTTCAATATTTTGTGGGATAAAAAAATCATAATATATTTGCACCACTCTAAAAAAAGAGGTTCTTTCAAATAAGCGAGAATAGCTCAGCTGGTAGAGCACAACCTTGCCAAGGTTGGGGTCGCGGGTTCGAATCCCGTTTCCCGCTCGTAATTAAAAGGAAGCATTTTTGCTTCCTTTTTTTGTTTTGATGATTTATTACGTTTACATATTATACTCCCGTTCTGCGAAAGCATTTTATAAAGGTCAAACTTGTTTCATAGCAATTTTCAAAATTTTATCAGGCTAAATTTTTGGTTCATTGAGTCGGTATAATTTCCGTCCGGGACAATTCAAATGCTTTTGGGGGACATTCTTCGCCGGACGGTTTTTTAATCTTCATTATTCCCCAGAGCTACAAGATTTCGCTACGCTCCATCTTTCACTCTGGGCTGTTGCTTTTCGCCCATTTTGGGCTAAGAATGTAACAAGCCCTGAAGGGGCGAAATTCAATAGCCCAGGGAAGAGTGACTAAAAGGAACGACGCCCTGGGTATATTGAAATCATAAACAAAAGGCGCAACTAGTTAGATGATTGAAAATCTGGCATTTCATGCGCCGCATAGCATATACTGGTATAGAACATAAATATCCTTTGTGTGATATTGTTAAGAAAAATCAGTTTTACTCCACCACATTTTCAATGTAAGCCCAAAACAAATCCAAAATTAATCAATGTTAAAGGTATTTTTTAGAACCTCACCCTGAATTAATTTCAGAGTCTTAATCCCAAACCATTGAGTATCTATATCAGAAGATGCTGAATCCATCAATTGACGGACAACATGACGGGTAATCAATACATAAATCTTATTTGTTCCTTCATTTGCAAAATAATCCATTAATTTTTCAGTTCATTTCTAAAAGCTTTTTGTATCATTGTCGAATTCATTTTCGAAATAAAAACCAGTTTTCAATGTCCAGAATCATTTTTTACATTTTTTTAGTTATCCTATTTGTTTTTCCTGAACAACTTTTGGCGCAACTAACGCCAACTCCAAATGGCAGAAGATTACGCGAAATTGTGGCTGACAATTTTCCGGAAGGAAATCTTTTGATTGGTGCAACCACCGGAGAATGGGCTTTTGGAACAGAAACAGGAGAAATTATGGACCGGGAATATAGTTATGTAACTCCCGAGAATGATTTTAAACAACCACAAATTCATCCTGATAACACAGACAAATGGACATGGAACCGTCCTGATAACTGGAAATCTCATGTTGTTACAAACAAACAAACATTGCGAATGCACGGACCTATTAGTCCTCAATGTTCCAATTGGGCAAAAGATGATAATCGAACTGCAGAAGAACTTGAAACCAATATGAGGGATTTTATGCAGGCACTTTGTGAACGTTATAACGGTCAGGATAATTTTGAGTATATGGATGTGGTGAATGAAACAGTTATAAACGGAGCGTGGCACAAAAACAAAAGTGGCATTGCATGGGAAGTTCCCTGGTTTATAATAGGTCAGGATACTGATATAAATAAAACTCCGCTATACATAAAATATGCTTTTGAAATTGCAACTCAATATGCGCCAGACGTTAAACTGTTGTATAACCAGCATGAAAGAACCCTAAGCAGCTCATCATGGAATTTGATAAAAGAAACAATAACTTATTTAAGAAATCAGGGATTAAGGGTCGATGCTCTGGGCTGGCAGGCCCACCTGGAAGTAGGTTGGGAAAAGGTACCCGGACAAACACAGTTATTGCGCGATTTAATTGACTGGGCACATCAAAATGAACTCGAATTTCATATCACCGAACAAAGTGTTTACATAAATTCAAATACCGAAGCGGAATATCAAAATCAGGCAGATACTTACCAGGCAATTATTGATATATTAATTGAGAAATCTGCTAATGGAAAAGTAGGCTGGAATACATGGCATATCGACGAAGGACACGGCAGTCAGAAGGATAAATTCCCTGCAATATTTGATAAAGAATACAGGGCTAAACCAGCATACTATGCAATTCAAAGGGCACTTGAAACAAAAGGCGATTATTCAACACCACATACTATTTCCATTAAAGTCAATAATACCGAGTCAGGAAATCCTGTTGAAAACTGTAAAGTTGTTTTTAACAACGAAACAAAATTTTCGGATAGCAATGGAAATGTGATATTTCAGGCTCCAGCGAATCAATACGGTATTGAAGCTGAAAAAAATCATTTTGAGTCTAAGTCAGTTAAGAATTTAAGCATCTATTCAGATACAACATTTAATGTTTCGCTGGATTCTTCCGAAGTATTTTATAAAGTGAATTTTGAAGTAAAAGATGAAATTACTGAAGAATTTCTTTCATCGGTTAATATTGAAATTGATTCAAAAATCAAAAATACCAATTCAGAAGGAAATACAGGTTTTATCCTAAAACCCGGAACTTTCAAAGTGAACTTTGATAAATTAAATTACACCTCTGTTCAAAAAGATTTTATAATCCAGTCTGATACAACTTTTTTTATAAAAATGCTTCGTTCACACGCCGATATCAAATTTCGCATAAAAAGCGAGAATCAACCAGTTAATAATGCCTTGATTGTATTTGGAAGCGATACATTATACACCAATTCTTTGGGCATTTGTACTTACAGATCAATCCCTGTCGGAAAAGAATTTAACTACAAAATTGAAAAGGAGTATTATAATGATTTCTCGGGAAGCCTTTTTGCAAAAACAGATTCTACATTGGAGATTCAACTTCAAAGGAATGTTGCCAACCTTGAGATTGTTTTAAACGGAGACAAAGAAAAAATTGAAAATGCGATTTTTATTGCACAAAACGATACTATAAATTTCGGTGCTGATGGGATCGTTAAGTTGTTTAATATTGAAAAGAACAAAGAATTTTCATATCAAATATTAAGTAGTAATTATCCAGATTTTTCTGATTCATTGATTCCGGCGAATGACACAACTTTATACGTCCAGCTGACCTATACAAACATTGAGAAAGAACTAAATACCAATACAGTTAAAATCTATCCAAATCCGGCAAATGATTATTTAACCGTAGAAAGTAACTCGGAAATCGACCAAATCGAGATTCTTAAAGTTAATGGAGTTAAAATCAAAGATGTTCAAATTCAATCAGCCTATAAAAAGATAAATATTACAAATCTGCTGCCCGGATTTTACCTTTTAAATATAGTTTCGAAAAACAATGTAGAATCTGTTTCATTTATCAAAAACAACAAATAAAACTTTATCGAACACCTTAAATGCAAAATATTAATTCGAAACAACTTTTATCAACTTGCCTTTTTCAATCCGTTCGTTAAGTTCTATATTATTTAAAAGGGCAAGTTCTTCCAGCATACTTTCCTGTATCCGGTATGAATTAAAAATTTCAGCGAGAGTGGTTGTTTTATGAGCTTCTACAATCTTTATTCTTTGAGCTTGCACATTTAATTTTGCAGGATCGGTTAATTTATCAAAATTCGACATCGTGTATTCAAAAGTGCGATAATAGGTATTAAAATTTGAATCACTTGCCACACCATGAAATACAAGGATCATGTTGTTATAATCGATTAAATACGACATTACTTTAATTACCAATTGCTCTCCTGTTTGCTGATTTTGACTTACCTGTTGAGAAATTGCTGCAATTGCCGGAAATCCGTTTACACTTGTTCGCTTGCTATCCAATACAGTTAAATTCAGATCTTGTAGAGTTTTTTGTCCAGCCTCTTCCAAAGTCTTTTGCGGAGCCTGGGTAAATATCATTAATGCATTTCCATCTTTCGGGGCCATCTGAACCTGGATGGGTGAATTTTGTACCTGCCAGTTACCCGGAACAGGGTATTTGAATTTCATACCCGGGTGATAGAAAAAATCATTCTCAACAAATCCCTGACGCGGATCTTCTCCATAAACCAATCCATCAATCATTCGTAAATAACTATCAGAATTTACCACCCAATCTGTTCTTTGCAAACTGTCCTGCCAAACTTTGGATTTAAGTTTTACAGCTTTATACCTTTCTCCCGGATCAGGATGTGTCGACATAAATGTAGGTACACCGCCATGCTCACTTTCCATTTGCATTTTGTTTAACACATCGAAGAAGTTGGCCATTTCATTGGCATCATAACCAATTTTCGAAGTATATTCCACACCTAATCTATCGGCTTCCCTTTCATTATCTCTGCTAAATTTCAGGAACAATAATTCCATTCCCTGCATGGCATACATTCCAAATTCACGAAATTTTTCTGAGGCAATCATTCCTCCCATTAACAAAAGTTGACCCAATTGTTGTTTACTTTGCTGACTCACAGAATGACGTGCTGTTATATGTCCGATTTCATGCCCCAAAACTCCAATTAGTTCGGCTTCATTATTAAATTGGGCAAGAATTCCACGGGTAAAGTAAACATAACCTCCCGGTACGGCAAAAGCATTTATTACGGGTGAATCAAGTATTTTGAAATGATAATCAAGATTTGAGCGATGAGAAATTTTTCCAATTTCTGTGCCTTTCTCTGTTATGAATCCTGACAATTCAGGACTATCATTATATTCCCCAAAAGTTGATAATACGGAGGGATGATATTGAGCTCCAAGCGCAACTTCCTGCTGCTCCGTCATTAACATCAATTGTTTTTTACCTGTAACCGGGTTTACTGCACATGAAGGAATCAAAACAATTAAGCCAAAAATTAAAAAAAGACGGAAAGACTCATTTGATAGTTTCATATTAATTGGGTTCTTTTAACCGACAAATTTTATCAAAAAAAACAGAATTTGATAATTTTAATTACTTTTTTGACAACATTAAGCCAATTTCAAAATATGCTGTGTAAATTCAGCCCAATTTTATATTACAAAATGCTACCTGTAAAACAATTTATAGCTTTACTTTTTTTTTCGGTTTTGTATCTGAATGTTTTTTCTCAACACTCCGGATTAGAAAAAATTAACAAAGATGATTTACAACGTCACCTTAACTTTTTAGCCTCAGACAGTTTACAGGGAAGAGCTTTTGGAACCCCAGTTCCGGGGATAGATATTGCCGCAGATTACATCAAAACAAACATAAAAAATCTTGGATTAAAAGACGGAGCTGAAGATTTTTATCAAACTTTTACCATTTATTCCATGCACCCCGACAGGGAAAATTCTTTCTTAAAATTAACAGACAAGAAAGATACTGAAATTTACAAAAGTGATTCAATTATTGGATTTACATCTGGTTCCGGAATTGATATAACAGGGGCAGAAATTGTTTTTGCGGGTTTTGGGTATAGAAATGAAAAATCGGGATATAATGATTATGAAGGAATCAGTATAAAAGGAAAACTGGTGATGTTTTCTGCAGGTACTCCTGATAGGTATAAAAAGAGAGAGAAGCCGCGCTGGGATAATGGATTGGAAAGAGCAAAAATACAACTGGCTTTGGATTCGGGAGCTATTGGAGTTTTAGTGGTTAACAGCCCACTTGATAAAGGAAACTCACTTTATAACAGAATTGCCAGATGGAAAAACCGTGGAACAAACAGTCTAAAATCCACAGTTGGCTCAGAAGATAATTTCAATTTTGTTTATACTACCTCATCACAAGCAGATAAAATTCTTGGCACCCCGGGAAAATTAAATTCTTTACTTGAAAAAATTTCTAAAAAAAACCAACCCAAAACATTTGAGATAACAGGGAAAAAAGTTACCCTAATGTTTAAAAATATACGGGAAGAAATTCATGCTAAAAATGTAATTGGAATAATTGGGGGAAGCGATGAAAAATTACAAAATGAATGCGTTGTTTTTATGGCTCATTACGATCATGTAGGGATGAATGAGAATGGAGAAATTTTCAATGGAGCGGATGATAACGGTTCGGGAGTGGTAACTTTGCTCGAACTTGCTGAAGCATTTCAGAGCCTGGAAAAGAAACCAAAAAGAAGTATCGTTCTTTTATGGGTGACTGCCGAAGAAATTGGTTTGTTGGGCTCACGCTACTACGCTGAAAATCCCACATTTGATATGGAGCAAACTGTTACCTGTATTAACATAGATATGGATGGACGTGTTTACGAAACACGCGATTCGGTGTGGAAAGATTCCCCAAAAATTGTAAAAGATTATGATGGCCTCTATACCCTTACAAACAGTTTTTGGCCCGAACTAAAGGAAATAAATACTTCGGTATGCAAAAATCTTGGAATTATTCCCGATTATTCTTTACCATCGCGTTTTTTACGAAGTAGTGACCATTTTTCGTTTCATGACAAAGGTTTGCCCATTATCAATTATGCAACCGGATATCATGCAGATTATCATGAGGTTACAGACGAAATATCAAAAATCAATTTCGATAAAATAAAACGGGTAACCGAGTTGTGCTTTCTGCTTGGACTGGAAATAGCCAACAAAGAAAAGATTGAAATTGTTAACCCATAACATAACTATTTATCAGTTACAGAATGAATAAAAAAATCATTATTACCCTAATTTTTACTTTTAGTATTTGTATACTTTTTGCTCAGAAAAAAGAAATTAATTCTATCAAAGAAAATGAACTAAAAGCTCATATCGAATTTATAGCTGGCGATTATATGCAGGGACGTGATTTTGGTACTGAAATCCCAGGTCTTGAAATTACTGCCGAATATTTAAAATCAGAGTGTTTGAAAATGGGATTAAAAACCTCATTTCAAAATTATTCGCAACCCCTGGAACTTGTTTCCATAAAAATCGACAAAGAAAATTCATACCTCGAACTAAAAAATAAAAAAGGAGAATCGACATTTAAAAGCTCTGAAATATTTTCGTTTGCCGGAAATATTCAAAACGACACAATTTCAGGGAAAATAGTCTTTGCCGGTTATGGATTCCACAACCAGGAAACGGGCTATAACGATTTTGAAGGTCTGGAGTTAAAAGATAAAATTGTATTGGTAATGACCAGAAATCGGGAAATGGCAATCGATAAAACTAAAAAAGAAACCAATACAAATCTGGAAATGTCGAAACTTGGCCGGCTATTTTTGTCAGGTGCAAAGGCAGTGATTTTTATTCCTGATCCTGTAAATAGCGATCATTCATGGATTGAGATGGCTAAAGAATATATTGCCCAGGGAAGTTGGAAATTAAAAAATATACAGGGTAATAGTTTTATAGGTGGAAATATAATTCTGGGTAATCAGGAAATTGCCAATGAAATTTTAAAAACAGAGGGGAAAACCCTGGCAGAGATTCAGGAAGAAATCAATAATTCCGGCAAACCAAATTCGTTTGAAATAGAAGATACAAATGTTAAAATTTTATTGTCTAAAACTTCAGAAACTGTTAATGCAGAAAATATCATTGGTTTTGTAGAGGGAAGTGATGAAAAATTGAAAAATGAATGTATTGTAATTACGGCACATTACGACCATGTTGGAGTAAATAGTAAAGGAGAAATAAATAACGGAGCCGACGACAATGCGTCGGGAACTGCTGCTATGCTTGAGATTGCTGAAGCTTATTCATTAATGAAAAAGAAACCCCGTAGAAGCATCGTTTTTGCATGGGTAACAGCCGAGGAAAAAGGATTGCTGGGTTCTGAATATTATACTATTCATCCCGTATTCCCAATTGAAAAAACAGTTACAAATATTAACCTGGATATGGTAGGACGTGTAGCAGAAACAGAAAAATCAGATTTTCCGAATCAGGAAAAAAGCCTAGCCGGTTTTAATGGAGTTCATGTAATTTCAGGAAAACAAAGTTCAGAACTTATTCAAATGAGTAAGGATATCTGTGCAGAACTGGATTTAATCCCTTTTGATGATCTCTCCAACAGCTTTATCTCCGGAAGCGACCATTTTAATTTTTATAAAAAAGGTATTCCTGTAATTGCATTTACTACGGGCTTGCACGAAGATTACCATTTCCCCGGAGATGATGTTGAGAAAATTAACTTTAAAAAAGTCAAAAGAATTGCTGACCTCACCTTTTTGGTAAGCTATAAAATTGCAAATCAGAAAAACCGGATTGTAGTGGATAATCCAAGGAATAATTAATTATAATAAGTATTCATCCGATGACTATCAGTTTTTATAAATAGTTAACGGATGAATAAATCCAAAAATAAACTGAATTATCTTAAAAAGGTTTTATTGTCAGTTTAAAATTTACCGTACTTGGTTTTACACGATATCTTTGAAGTTGCCTGATAGCCGTTCCGCCAACTCCGGTTACTTCGTAATCTACATTTAAAACAGTATTTGGAGCATCTTCCAGTTGATAAGTATAAACCGCCCTGTCAAGATTGTCTGTGCTATACTTATGTAAACTAAAATTGAGCAAATCATCCCCCTGAATCATTAATCCTTTACCTTCAGAATTTTCAATTTTCAGCCAACGCACGTCACTTCTGTTTCCATAATCCTGTGGAAAAATATACGGAACATACATACTGTCCGCATTTGATTGATAAAGTCCGATTTTTGCTCCGGTTTTCCGGTCGGGATAATTTTCAAAAGGACCGCGGCCATACCACTCCACATTGCTAAACTGTTTTTGTAAATCAAACTGCAAACCTATTTTTTGCAACATATCGGGCATGGGTCCGTTGGGAATTATCTCCTGCTCCAGTTCAATGGTTCCATCCGGGAAAATGGTCCAGATTTCATTTCTTTCAAATGCCGATACCGCTCCACCCCATGTATTTCCATATTCAAATTTTCGTGTAGAATTGGAATACACTTTCATTTTAATTTTTATACTTGCTTCAGACTTTTTTAAAACTTCTATTTCATCCGCTTGAGTAACCAGGTCTCTCATTCCAAGTGTTCGCAACTGATTATCTATACTTCTTCCCCAACCGGGTGTTATATCTTTACTTTTGAACATATAACTTCCCCAGGGATCGATATCGTTGGCCAATGGTGCACGCCATACATTAAAATTTGGTCCGTTTTCCAGATATTCAGTTCCGTTAAAATTTAGTGAAGTGAACTCACCGGTTTTTTTATCAAAAACATATTGAAATCCGGAACCCGTAACTGTCAATTCATTATAGTTTTGCTTAACCGATAATCTGAATTCTTTAATCTCCTCACTTTTTGCGAGTACGGGCGTAGGAACAACAAATTGTTCCCATGCGATTTCATGCCCTGCTTCAGCCCAGTTTGTTCCCTCTTTTAAACTGAATGACACAGTTAAAACACATTCCTTATTCGGCTCAAGATTTGGCGTTCTGAATTCAATTGTATCTAAATCCGATTTCCCGGCTTTCAGTTCCAACTCAAAAAATCCTCGTTGAATCGTATCTCCGTCAACTGCAATTTCCCAAATTCCCTCAAATTCATTCAGATTTTTAAAATGATGGCGGTTGGTAATTTTTACTATCCCTTTTTTAATATCAAGCATTTCGATATGAATGGGTTGCCCTGATTTTTTTATCTGATGGATTTCAGGTTGTATTTCGCGATCCGGCCACACAATTCCATAAGTCCGGCCTCCCAATCCAACTGCATAAAAGTCGCCTTCTTTTTTATCGTTTTCAAAATCGAGATAAAGCACCGCATTGGTATCTGTTTTTAAAGCTTCAACCGAAAACGCGGAATCGTAAACCTTAACTTCATCGATAATCATTTTCGACATACGTCCGGAATATTCTCCCTGGTCCTGAGTTTCGGCTTCGCGCCCAATACAAAGCGGGAATGGTGATGAAACAATTTCACCTCTGAATTTTGTCGTCGCAATCTCTTTATCGTCAACATAAAGTTTTAAACTATTTCCATCATAAATTCCGGCAATAAAATGCCAGTTGTCGTAAAAATTATCTGCCACTTTTGCTTTAGCCGATATTCTTTTATTGCTGTGAATATAAAATTCAAGTACTTCGGGACTTTCCATTCTGATTCCGTAATGATGTTCTCCTTTCATTACAAAATTATTTGCCTGCGGAATTTCTGAAGGTAATACCCAAAGTCCTATCGAAAGCTGGTTTCCTGAAATATCCAATTTTTGGTCACGGTAAAATTCAACCCAATCGTCGTGCCCTGAAAATTGTAAACCACGACCATTTTTCCCCTCGGTAAAAACAGGTCGTCCCATAATTTGTCCATGAATATCGTTTCCGGATAAATCAGGAATTGTCCATTTTGGAGTATTGATTCCGGGGCTAATCCAATCCCAGATAGCACCCCCCGAAAGTCTGGGATACTTCCAGATCAAATCCCAGTATTCATCCATTCCGCCCATGCCATTCCCGGTTGCAGCGAGGTATTCATCCATAAAAGAAGCCCGGTTATCATTTTCAGAAAGTACTTTTCCCTGGGCCAGGTTTTTGTAATCCAGAGGAATCCAGTAACGTGGACCAACAATGTCTTCAAACGGAATATAAAAAGTATTTCCACCATACATCCACGCCGGACGACTTGGATCTATCTTCTTGCCCGTTTTGATTACCTCATTAATATTAAATCCACTTCCCGATTCATTCCCGGCACTCCACACAATTACAGATGGATTGTTCCTGTCGCGATAAACCAGTTTCCGGCTTCTGTCTTTGTACATTTCTGTCCATTCAGCTTTGGTTGACAGATGGATGTTATTGTGTGCCTCATCTCCAACTTCGTCAAAAATGTACATTCCCAGTTCATTGGCCATTTCAATATATTCAGGTGTTGGAGGATAATGGCAGGTACGAACACAGTTGATATTAAACTGTTTCATTATCAGCAAATCCTTTTTCAGAGTCTTTAATGGAACTGCTTGTCCATGCCCGGGATGATGCATATGGCTGTTTACCCCGTTCAGTTTTACAGGAACTCCGTTAACCGTTAAAATCCTGTTTTTGTATTCCACTTCACGGAAACCTATTTTTTTTGTAAAAGCTTCGAGTGTTTCTCCTTCATTGTTTTTTAAGGTAACCACAAGGGTAAACAGGTTTGGAAATTCTGCCGACCACTTTGGAGGATCGATAACCAAAGCAGATAAATTCACTTTTTTTGTACTTGCTGAATCAACCAAAAAATCTACTGTTTGTGTCCCTTCCAGTAAAATCGATTCTTTGTTTGTATCCAAAACATCAATCTCTATAGAACCTTGCACAGCTTCAGCATTTGTATTGCTTATGTCGGTTTCAATTTTTAGGCTTGCATCTTTATACTCGCGGTCTAAATCGGTAAGCACATAATAATCGTGAATAAAAGTTTTAGGAAATGCAATTAGTTTTACATCGCGATATATTCCTGATAATCTCCACATATCCTGATTTTCAAGGTAAGATCCGTCAGAGAAACGGATTACCTGAACTGCCAAATCATTTTCACCCTTTTCAATAAAAGGTGTGATGTTAAACTCAGCCGGTTCAAAACCTCCCTGGTTATAACCCACTTTTTTCCCGTTCACCCAAATGTAACTTGCCGATTTTATCCCTTCAAAACGAAGCAGAACTTCTTTGTTTTTCCATGTTTTTGGAATGGTAAATTTACGTTTGTAACAGCCTGTTGGATTAAAATAATCGGGAATATTGGGAGGATCGTTTTCAAAAGTCAGTGCAATATTCCTAAACTTAGGATGGTCGTATCCTTCCATTTGCCAGTTTGCAGGTACTTTTATTTCGTCCCACTCCTCGACGTCAAATTTTGGTTCCCAGAAATCCACAGGAACTTGGTCAGGAGTTTCAACCAACTTGAACTTCCATTGTCCGTTCAATAACTGAAAGTTTGAACTTTGTTTGTTTTTTAATGCCTCTGCTGTAGAATTGTACGGAATATGCAGTGCATGAGGCCTGGTTTGCCCTTTTTCAAAAACTGCAGGATTTTGCCAATCTGATACAAGAAATTCAACTTCCTGAGAATTAACAAAGGTGTAAGAAAACAGTAGCAGAAAAGTAAGTGATATAGTCTTCATTGTTATTAGGTTTGAATAACAAAACTAAGAATAATACTTAAACCTACTTTTATTTTTACACAGGCTTAGGATTTATTTATGATGAAATTTTTCAAAATATTGTGTTGGAGTATATCTTGTATTCTTTTTAAAAGTGCGGTTAAAATTTGAAAGATTGTTAAATCCACTTTCAAAAGAAATTTGAGAAACCGTTAGTTTCCCTTCCATAATTAAACGACATGCATAACTTATTCTCATATCATTAACATATTCCGACAAGGTTTTGCCTGTATTTTCTTTAAAAAAACGGCAGAAAGCTGTAGGATGAAGATTTGCTATATCAGCTACTTTTTCCAGCTCAATTTTTCGTTGATAACTGGTGTTTAAGAACTGGATTACATTGTTTAATCTAAAACTCTTAAAATGAATACTTTCATGTTGATAGAACTCACCAGCCAGTATTCTATATTCTTTTGTTTTTGCTAAAATTTGCAACAATTCCTGTAAAGCAATTATTCTTTGAAAACCATTTAATTTAGACATACGGAGTATTAATCTTGAAACTTTCCTGGTAAAACCCAGAGAAAAGCGAATTCCCTGTGCCGACCTTTCCATAAGTTCTCCAATTAAATTGTATTCAGGATATTTTTCAATGGAATCATGCAAAAAATCCTGTGGAAATTGAATCACCACATATTTAATTTTCAGCTTACCGTTACTGTTCAAATACTTCTCATCGCTTCTCCAAAAATGGGGCAGATTACTTCCAATAAATGCTAAATCACCCGATTGAAATTCCTCTATACTGTCCGCCACAAAACTGGTTCCGGAGCCTTCAATTACATATAACAATTCATATTCAGGATGAAAATGCCAGGGATAGGTAAAATGCGGCATTTCCCGAACTTTTATTTTTACAGCCGAGCGTCCTGGAAAATCAATATGTTCGTGCATTATTTTCAAACCAAACTCGCTTTAAACTATTAGTATATTATGTGCATTAATGAATAAAACAATTCTTCAGCAAAATCAATAAAAAAAATTCATTTTTGCTAATCTAATACAAAAATTGGCAAATAAAATACCATGTCATTATGTTTTTGTGAACTAGATTTGTACAAAATAAAACAAACCTGAATTATGACTCAAGAACAATGGCAGTTGTTGTTAAGTGTAGTAAATGGAAAGACTCCCGATAAACCGGTTTCAGGGTTTATAATAGACAGTCCCTGGATACCGGGCTGGGCAGGTTTTTCCACATTACAATTTTATTCCTCAGAAGAAATCTGGTTTCAAGCCAACAAAAAAGCAATTGAAACATTCCCCGACATCATTTTTCTTCCGGGATTTTGGTCTGAATTTGGCATGTTAACAGAACCCTCTGCCTTTGGTGCAAAACTGGTATGGAATGAGTTTAACCTGCCTCATGCAGATAAAATTATCAAAGATGTTTCTGAAGCAGGTAATTTAAAAAATCCGAATCCAAAAACAGACGGACTTTTACCATTTATAATCCAACGTCTTTTAAACTATCAAAAACCAATGTTGGAATTGGGGCACGAAAATAAGTTTGCTATTGCTCGTGGCCCTTTAAATATTGCCTCTTTCTTAATGGGAACAAGCGAACTGATGATGGGTTTTATGATGGACCCGGAAAACAGTCATAAATTATTGGAAACGATTACAAAGTTTACCATCAATTGGATTGAATATCAAAAAGAAATGTTTCCATCGATTGAAGGTATTTTATTGCTCGATGACATTGTAGGTTTTATTGGAGATGAAGAATGCAAAGAATACGCTGTTCCATATATCAAAAGAATATTTGAAAGTTTTGATTCTAAACTGAATTTTTTCCATAACGATGCGCAAGGACTTATTTCCACGCCATATTTAAAAGAAATGGGAGTAAATCTTTTTAATTTTAGTTTTGAACATTCGATGAAAGAAATCAGAGAACTTGCCGGACCGGAGGTTGCACTGATTGGGAATTTACCTCCAAGAGATATTCTGGCAGCAGGAACACCTGAACAGGTTCGGGAAGAAACTAAAAAAATGGTGCAGGAATTTGGAGATAAAAACCGTGTAATCTGGTCATGTGGTGGTGGCATGCCTCCTAATGTAACAACTGAGAATATTCTTGCGTTTAAGGAAACAATTTACGAAGAAGTACCAAAACTATAATTCTAAAATATGAAATATATAATAATACTTTTAATGTTATTTACAGGTTTTGCTTCCGCACAGGAATTGGCAAAATTTAATGTTCAAATTAAAGAAGACAGAATTGATTCACCTGTTTCGGTATCATTGGATGGAATTAATTACAATATTGACAAAGGAAAAATTGTTTTGTATGAGATAACCCCAACAGGAGAAAAACCAATTTCAAGCCAGGTGGAAACCGGACATTCTGCAAGACTTTGGTTTTTACTTGAAGGTTTATCAAAAAAGGACACCAAAAGACAATTTGTTTTAAAACTTGAAGAAAAAGAAGGTGAAGGTAATTCCAAAGTTTCTTTGCTAAAAGATCGAAAAGATATAAACCTTTTGGTAAACGATAAACCAATTTTAAGTTATCGGCATGCGATTACCCCTGCACCGGATGAAGCAGATCCGTTATATAAACGTTCAGGATATATTCATCCTTTAACCTCGCCGGGAGGCGAAGTTCTTACCTGTATACAGCCGGAAGACCATTATCATCATTACGGAATATGGGGTCCATGGACAAAAACAAAAATCGACGACAGAGAAGTAGATTTTTGGAATTTGGTAGCCGGACAGGGCACAGTAAAATTTGCAGGTTTCTTATCTGAAGCTGAAGGAGCAGTTTATTCAGGATTTAAAGCACTTCAACAACATATCGATTTTGGTGCAAAGGGAGAAGATCAGATTGCAATTAACGAAATTCTGGATGTGCGGGCATGGAATGTTGGAGAAAAAGTATGGGTGGTTGATTACACAACTTCGATAAACAGCCCGTTGGAAAATGGCATAATGTTGAATGCCTACCGTTATGGCGGAGGGATTGGATTTCGTGCCACAAAAAAATGGGAAAAAGATAATTGTACCGTTTTAACATCTGACGAAAAAACACGTTTGGATGCCGATGGTTCATTTGCAAGATGGTGTATTGTTGAGGGAGAGTCAGACACAGACGAAGGACGCTCAGGCATTTTGTTTTTAAGCCATCCGTCAAATCGTATGCATCCCGAACCAATGCGAATCTGGCCCGAAAATGCTCATCCGCTTGGATATATGTATTTTGAGTTTGTTCCAATCAGACACGAAGACTGGAAACTTGAACCAAAACAAGATTATACATTAAAATACAGAATGGTGGTTTTTGATGGAAAAATTGAACCTGAAGAAGCAGAAATGTACTGGAACAGTTTTGCATCAAATCCAGTTGTAGTATTCGAATAATTAAAATTAGTTTAAATGAAAAAAATATTCCTGATATTGATTTGTACGTTTTTTCTAATTCAGTTGGGAAGCGCGCAATCAAAAATAACGGCTGAAAAAGTTGGAGATAAAATAGAATTTCGAATCAATGGAAATCTTTTTACCAATTACATTATATCAGATTTTGAAAAATACCCTTTCTTTTACCCTGTTAACGGCCCATCAAATGCCAGTGTAACCTCTATGAGAAATGCCAATTATCCGCACCACAGTTCATTATTTTTTGGTTGTGACCGAGTCAACGGAGGAAACTATTGGCAGGAAGGTTTGGAAAGAGGAAGGATTGTTTCATTACGCACAGATATAATAGAAAGTGGAGGAGAACTTGCTGTAATAGAGAATGAATGCATTTGGAGCAGACCCGGTGCCGATTCTCCGGTAAAAGACAAAAGAATAATTAAGGTGAAAGCACCTTCAAAAACAAAATTTTATCTGGATTTTGACATTACTCTTGAAATGTTGATGGATGTAACTATTCTGAAAACCAACCACTCATTATTTAGTGGTAGAGTTGATCCGGATTTAGCTGTAATAAATGGAGGTACAATGGTTAACGCGGAAGGAGAAACAGGAGAAAAAGCAACCTTTGGGAAACCATCAGCCTGGATGGACTACAATGGGAAAAGAATGGGAGGAAAGGAAGGAATCGCCATTTTACAGCATCCTTCCAACAAATGGTTCCCTTCCCCATGGTTTACACGCGATTATGGTTTTTACTCACCCACACCAATGTACTGGCCTGAAAATGGAGAAACTACGGAATTCAAAAAAGGAGAAAAGCTAAGATTAAAATATCGTGTCATTGTGCACTCAGGCGATGAAAAGGAAGCGGATATAGCCGGAGAATTTGAAAAATATTCGAAAGAATAAGTCGGATGGCCGATGACCGATGACGGAGAAAACTGAAAAACTAATTTTATTATAATGGGATTCAAATTTGAGAAGCTTATTATTTGGGAACGCTCGATGGAATTAGGTGAAGACATAAATAACCTCGCAAAAAACTTCCCGCAACATGAAACTTATAATCTTTCTTCGCAAATAAGACGAGCTGCAGATTCTGTTGCGTTGAATATTGCAGAGGGTTCTATTGGTCAATCAAATTCCGAACAAAAAAAATTTGTAGGCTATGCTGCTCGTTCTTTAGCCGAACTTGTAACATGTTTATACAAGGCTAAAAACAGGAAATATATAAATGAAAATGAATTTTTAACTTATTATACCAATTCATTTCAATTAATGAACATGATTATTGCTTTTAAAAAAAATATCAAATAAATTCAGAAACTTAACCGGTCTTCTGTCATCGGTCTTCTGTCAAATGTAAACTTTGAATATTAAACTTTAAACTTCATAATATATGAAACGAAGAAATTTTCTTAAAAAAACCGGTACTGCAACTGCAGGAGCCTTTGTTATTCCTACAATTGTTCCTTCAAATGTTTTTGGGGCAAACGCACCAAGTAATAAAATACATGTTGCACAAATCGGCTGCGGTCGTATCGCAAAAGATCACGATACAGCAGCGACTTTAAATTATGCTCAGGCACAATTTGTTGCCGTTTGCGATGTTGATACAAAACGAATGCAGGATTCGAAAAAAAGAATCGAAGGATTTTATAATGATAAAAATGGCAGCGACAATGCGGTGGATATAAAAATGTACCAGGATTATCGTGATTTGTTGGCTGACAAAAATGTGGATGCTGTATTAATCAGTACTCCTGACCACTGGCACTCGCAACCTGCCATTGAAGCGGCTTTGGCAGGAAAAGACATATATCTTCAAAAACCAACTTCATTAACTGTTGAAGAAGGTCGCTTATTAAGCGATGTTATTAACAGAACCGGTGTTATCCTACAAATGGGAACACAGCAACGTTCGTCATCGCAATTTCGCCGGGCAGCTGAATTGGTGCGTAACGGACGTATTGGGAAACTTCATACAGTAAAAATTGGCTTACCCGGTGATCCATCCGGACCTGTTTTTGAAACCGGACCAGTTCCTTCCAATTTGGATTTTGATATGTGGATGGGATCAACTCCGGAAGTGGAGTACAAAGAAAAAATGGTGCATCCGCAAAATAGTTATAGTCGCCCTGGATGGTTACGCCACGAATATTATGGTGCAGGAATGATTACAGGATGGGGGCAACATCATTACGACAGTGCAGCATGGGGAATGGATACCGAACATACCGGCCCAATCTCGGTTGAAGCAATTGCGCAATTTCCAAAATCGGGTGACTGGAATGTACATGGCGACTTTATGGTAAAACATGAATACGAAAACGGAATTACAGTATTGACCAGTGGTGGTTTCCCAAATGGAATCCGCTATGAAGGAGAAGATGGATGGATTTTTGTAACCCGCGGAGCTTATCGCGCAACTGCATCCGATCCGGTTCCTGAAGGTTCCACAAAAGCATTAAACGCAAGTAGCGAAGAAATTCTAAAATCAAAAATCGGTGATGACGAAATTAAACTTTATGTGAGTGAAGAGCACCATGGCGATTGGTTAAATTCGATTAAAACCCGTAAACAACCAATTTGTACTGCTGAAGTAGGTCACCGTTCATGTACGGTTTGTTTAATCAGTCATATCGCTATGAAAGTTCCCGGAGTTTTGGAATGGGACCCAATGACAGAAAGATTCAAAAACAACGACCTGGCAAATTCCATGCTTCGTCGTCCCCAACGTTATCCTTACGGAACAAATTACATAAAAATATAAAACTTGCTAAAATAATACGCATCAATGCAAAAAAAGTATTACTATTTTTTTGTTGTTATTCTTTATATTTGATAACGAAGTAAAATAGAAAGGACAATTAATAATAGTCAATCTAAATAAAGAAAAGGAGAAATGCGGCAACATTTCCCCTTCATTAAATATTTAACCAATTCGATAAAATTAATTAAACTTCTCAAAACTATGGAAAAATACCAGAATTTAGAAGCGATGTAAAATTTTCAAACCTTCATTTAACATTCTTTTTAATTCTTAATACTTACTAACGGACCAAAATGGTCTTTTCTTAACCTTTTAAATTTAAACATATGAGAAAACTACTATTGCTTTTGATGGTGTTTTTTGTAACAACAATTAGCACCATGGCACAAAAAACAATTAACGGAACAGTATCTGATATGGATGGAAATCCTTTGCCAGGTGTTACCGTAATTATTAAAGAAACCGTATCCGGTGCAATTACCAACCAGGATGGTAAATATACATTAGAGGTGCCGGAAAACGCGAACGTCCTTCTATTCTCTTTTATCGGGATGAAGTCACAGGAAGTTGAAATTGGGAACCAGTCCACAATAGACATAAGCATGGAGCCCGATGTTATCGGACTGGAAGAAGTAGTTGCAATTGGTTACGGGACAGAACAGAGAGGAAGCATAACCGGTGCAATAACTTCAGTGACCTCAGAAGATATCCAGGAATTACCTGCTGTGGATGTTGGCGGTGCTTTACAAGGTCGTGCGGCAGGAGTTGTTTCCATTTCTTCAGGAACACGCCCTGGCGATGGAGTTACTATTCGAATTCGCGGGAGAAGATCATTAACTGCCGATAATAATCCATTGTTTGTGGTTGACGGAATTCCTTATGAAGGTAATATCAACGACATTAATCCAAAGGATATCAAATCAATGGAGGTACTAAAAGATGCTTCTGCAACAGCTATTTATGGTTCCAGAGGTGCAAATGGAGTAATACTTGTAACCACAACACGTGGTGGAAACATGGCCACAACTGTATCTTACAATGGGTATTATGGGGTAACTTCTCCAACTGGTAAACCAGATATGATGAACGGATCCGAATTTATGCAGTTAAAAATTGATGGAGGTCGGGCTATTACAGATGCCGAACAAGCTGCATTTGATGCCGGAGTATCTACCGACTGGGTTGACCTTATTATTGGAAACGGCTATCAACAAAGTCATCAGGTTGGTGTTAGAGGGGGAAATGAAAAAACTGCATTTGCCATGTCGGCCAACTATTTTAAAGAACAAGGTGTAATTGAAACACAAGATTTTACACGTAAAACCTTTAGAATAAACCTGGATCATAATATAAACGATTTTATAAAAGTTGGAACCTCAACTCAATTGTCCAATCAGATTAGAAATGTGGGAACCAATGTTTATGGCAGTGCACTTGGTGCCTCTCCTTTAGCTGAACCTTATGATGCAGATGGAAATTTGATTTATCAGCCGGGAGCTGATCCTTTGCGTTGGAATCCATTGGCAGATTATGTAGAAGGTGCATATGTCGATGACAGAGATCGCTTAAGGGTATTCACTAATATTTTTGGAGAAATAGATTTTACCAAAGACCTTAATTACAGGATGAACTATGGTATTGATTATCAAAAAGAACGTGAAGGTTTATTCCAGGGCAGTCTATCCTCTGGTCGTCAGTATAGTACTCCAAGAGCAAGAAAAATTCATCGTTCAACAAATGTAATGACCTTTGAAAATATTTTGAATTACAATAAAGAAATAAATGAAAACCATAGTATTAAAGCTACGGGATTATTTAGTGTGCAGGAATCAGATTATGAATATACTGAAATTGATGTCGAAGGATTGCCTTATGAACATCAGTTATTCCATAACCTATCTACAGGTGAAACTGTTTTAGCCTATGATTCAGATTTGCAACAATGGGGTATCATGTCGTTTATGGGTCGTATAAATTACGGTTTTAAAGACAAATATCTGTTAACACTTACGGGGCGTTATGATGGTTCTTCAAGATTGGCCGAGGGTAAAAAATGGGGATTCTTCCCCTCTGCAGCTGCTATGTGGAAAATAAGCAGTGAAGAGTTTATGCAAAATCAAAGTCTGTTTTCAGATCTTAGATTACGTGCAAGTTATGGTGTTACAGGTAATACCGGTATCGATCCTTACCAAACACGGGGTGGTTTATCGCGGACAATCTACTCCTTTGGCGGAACTTCGGGTTTTGGTTATCGTCCACAGGATATTGCCAATCCTGACCTAAGATGGGAATCATCTGCAACTGCAAATATTGGTCTTGACTTTGGACTTGGACAAGCAATTGCCGGTACCATCGAATTGTACCAGACAAGAACTTCTGACCTTCTTCTCGAGAGGAAACTCCCTATTACTTCAGGCTTTGACAATGTGATGACCAATGTTGGAGAAACACAAAATACAGGCTGGGAACTTTCCCTTAATGCACGAATTATCGACAACAGAGATTTTACATGGACAGCCGATTTAAATCTTTTTGGAAACAAAGAGAAAATACTGGATTTATATGGTGACAAAAAAGACGATGTTGGGAATACCTGGTTTATTGGCGAACCTCTTACTGTTTGGTACGATTATAAAAAACTGGGTGTATGGCAACTAGGCGAAGAAGCTGAAGCTGAAAAATACCAGGTTACTCCCGGAGTTATAAAAGTGGAAGATGTTCCAGACGAAAACGGTGAAATTGATTATATCATTAACCAGGATGACAGACAAATTCTGGGAACAAATATTCCAAAACTTACCATGGGATTAGGTTCGAGAATGAATTACAAAAGTTTTGAGCTTTCATTCCTTCTGTTTGGGGTTTTTGGTCAAACAGTATATAACGAATTTGAAGATAATATGTCAACGCTGCAAGGTAGATATAATAATCCTGATGTTGATTACTGGACTCCTACAAATCCAACTAACGATCATCCGATGGCTGATGGCTCAAGAGAGCGACCATTGTATAATTCTACCAGAGCTTATCAGAAAGGTGATTTCTTAAAAGTAAAAAATTTACAACTGGCATATAACTTTCCGGACAATACCTTATCAAAAGTTGGAATTAAAGCACTGAAAATTTATATCAATGCTGATACACCATTTACTTTCTCTAAAGTAACGAAAGATGGTCTTGACCCTGAAAGTTATGATGGCCGAATAAGAGGGGAAACACCTACTACAAAGATGTTCTCATTAGGAGTTAATATTGATTTTTAAGAAACTTTAAATAGATAAAAAATGAAAAAAATAAAATATCTAATAATATTACTGGTTTCTTTATCTGTTGGAATAATTTCATGCAATACCTTAGATGAAGAAATTGTATCAGGAGTAACTGCAGAATACCTGAATACACCAGAGGGGCTTGATGCAGGTGTTAATGCAGCCTATTCTTTTCTTAGAACTTATTACGCTCAGGAAGAGGGTAACAAGTTTACAGTTTTTGGCACCGATGAATATTCTCATGGTGGTCATGGTGGAGACTGGGATATCGACAGATACGGAGCTGGATTAAATGCCGAAAATGGAATTATGTGGCATGTTTGGTCAAACTTCTATCAAGCCATTAACACCTGCAATGCGGTGGTAGATAGAGCTACAGCCTCTGAAGATTTAACCGAGGAACAAAAAAATCCAAAGATTGCAGAAGCCCGCTTTTTAAGGGCACATTATTACTTTATTTTGGTGCAAAGCTATGGCGATGTTCCATTGACTCTTGAAGAAACCCAGGGTGTTGAAACGGAAGCAACCAGAACTCCTGCATCGGAAGTCTATAATGCAATAATTGCCGATCTTGAATTTGCAATAGCTCATTTACCGGTTGAACAAACTGATTTTGGCCGTGCAACCCAGGTAGCTGCCAAACATATGTTAGGCCTGGTTCATTTAACAAATGGAAATCCCGGTGGGGCTATCCCTTTGTTAAGGTCAGTTATCGGTGACTATGGATTGGAACTTGACGCCAATCCCCTGGCTCGTTACAACCATGATAATGAAAAACACCCTGAAATACTTTTTTCTGTGCAATATGAAGAAGATCCTTTATTAACTCCAACCGGAAACCGTTCGCATCTTCATTTCCGTCCCTGGTACGAAGTTTATGCATCAGGTTTAATCAGGGCTTTAGGACATGGTTTTGGTCGCCCATGGATTCGCTATCGCCCGACAGGATGGTTATTAAACAATTATAGAGTAAATGGAAGCTATGATGTTGATTCAAGATTTAATGAAGGTTATCAACAGGTATGGTATTACAATACGACTGACGATGCTTTACCAGATGGTGCTGCAGTGGGAGATACAGCTATTTATCTTACCGGCGAAGATATAACAGAGGCCCAGGTTGCCGCAATAGAAGCCAGACTTCCGGGTGTAGAGGCAGGTAAAAACTTATACAGCTGGCACCCAAATGCCAAAGGAAAACCATGGTCGTGGTATACAACTGACGGAACAGACAACAATAGTATCAATATTTTCCCAACCCCCTGGAAGCAGGAAGATAATAAACGTCCATCAGTTAATTATGCTGAGGGCTCACGGGATTTGATAGTATATTGCCTGTCAGAAACATATCTTTTACTTGCCGAAGCCTATGTGGCTAACAACCAGGCTGGAGAAGCTGTATCTTATATAAATGCCGTCAGAGAAAGAGCCGCTTATCCCGGGAAAGAGAGCGAAATGTCGATAACTGCTGGTGATGTTACCATCGATTTTATTCTTGATGAACGGTCACGGGAATTTAATGGCGAACAAAAACGTTGGTTCGATTTGAAACGCACAGGTAAGTTGATTGAGAGATACAAAATGTATAATCCTGAAGGACAAACGAATGATTACATACGAGATTATCATTTGCTACGTCCAATACCGGCAAATCAGTTAACCAGGGTAACAAACGAAATGAGACAAAATGATGGATATTGAAAAATTATGTTCTTAGTTTAATATGAAAAGTTAGTTAGAATTAAGCAGGCGTCATCCGGTTTCCGGGTGGCGCTTTGTTTTTATATGTTTAAATAAAAACAAGCCTGCCAAACTTCAAAATATTAACTAAATTAGGCTCAACTAACAATCATTGACTATGAATCTTAATCAAACACGCCGAAATTTTATAAGAAATACAGCAATCGCGGGTGCAGGACTTTCATTTGTAAATCCGTTTTCGATTCATGCTGCCGTGAGAAAATCCAAAATGAAACTGGGACTGGTAACTTACCTGTGGGGACAAGACTGGGATTTACCAACCCTTATTGATAATTGTGAGAAAACAGGATTGCTTGGAGTTGAATTAAGAACCGAACACGCCCACGGGGTTGAAACAAGTTTGACTGCTTCTGAAAGAAATGAGGTAAAAAAACGGTTTGCCTACAGCAAGGTTATATGCCTGGGCTATGGATCAAATTTCGATTACCATCATGTCGATCAGGAAAAACTAAGATGGAATATTGAACAAACCAAAGAATATATCAAACTTTGCAGTGATATTGGTGCATCCGGAATAAAAGTAAAACCAAACACCCTCCCCGAAGAAGTTTCCAAAGAAAAAACTATTGCACAAATTGCAGCTTCCTTAAATGAAGTGGGAAAATTCGGACAGGATTATGGTCAGGAAATCAGAGTGGAGGTGCATGGAAAACTTACCCAGCAAATTCCCAATATGAAAGCAATTTTTGATCAGGTAAGCGAAAAGAATGTAAAAATTTGCTGGAACTGCAACGACCAGGATTTATTGGCTCCTGGGCTGGAATCAAATTTTAATTCAGTAAAAAAATGGTTTGGAGAAACAGTGCATATTCGCGAATTGAATGTCGGGAATTATCCATACCAGGATTTGATGAACCTTTTTGCAAAAATGAAATATGATGGTTGGATTCTTTTGGAAGCTCGTACAAAACCTGAGGACCGAATTGCTGCAATGAAAGAACAACTTGAGATATTTAATCGTATGATTGGTGTTACCTGATTTATTAATTATTATCATTTAGCTGAATTTTAATAAACGCAGATAAATGTCATAGTAAAAAAATTAAATTTGAACTCACATGAAAATTGTAAAAATTAATAACTGAAATGAAAATCTTATCTTTTACCATTCTTTCTTTAATTATTGTTTTAACTGCCTGCACCGGAAGCAGTAAAAAAACAGAAACCACTGAAAATAAAAATATGTTTACAGGAGCAAAAGGTGAAGTAAAAATCATGAGCCTCGATCCAGGCCATTTTCATGCCGCTTTGATTCTTAAATCGATGTATGATCAGGTTAGTCCGGTAGTTCATACTTACGCACCCGATGGACCGGATGTGGTAGACCATTTAAAACGAGTTGAAGGATTTAATACGCGCACAGAAAATCCGACCACATGGGATGTTAAAGTGTACAAAGGAGATGACTATTTTGAAAAAATGCTGGCTGAAAAACCGGGAAATGTAATGAATGTTGCCGGTAATAATTCAATTAAAACCGATTACATACTAAAAACTGTTGAAGCGGGAATTAACGTTTTGGCTGATAAACCCATGGTAATTACGCCCGATGAATTTCCAAAACTTGAAAAAGCTTTTCAGGTGGCAGAAGAAAAAGGTGTTTTGCTGTACGATATTATGACGGAGAGATATGAAATTACCACTATTTTACAACGTGAACTATCTCAAAGTCGCGAGGTTTTTGGTGAGCTGGTTGTTGGAACCGAAGAAGAACCGGCCATTACAAAAGAAAGTGTTCACCACTTTTTTAAATATGTTTCAGGAAATCCCTTAAAACGTCCGGCATGGTTTTTCGATACCAAACAACAGGGTGAAGGAATCGTGGATGTAAATACTCATCTTGTGGATTTGATTCAATGGGAGGCTTTCCCGGGAGTTACGCTTTCAAAAGAAGATGTGGAAATCGTTTCAGCAAAACGCTGGACCACTGATTTAACTCCGGAAATGTTCAAAAAAGTAACTCACCTTGACGAATATCCTGAGTACCTGAAAAAGGATTTGGATGGAGATGTTTTAAAAGTCTTTTCCAATGGCGAAATCAATTACAAGTTAAAAGGTATTCACGCCAAAGCATCGGTAATCTGGAATTATCAGGCGCCTGAAGGAGCTGCAGATACACACTATTCAATTATGCGTGGAACCAAATGTGATCTTGTAATTGAACAGGGCGAAAAAGAGGATTACAAACCAAAGTTGTATATCGAATGTAAGGACAAAGATGTTGCAGCTTTTACCGGCGCATTTTATAATGCTGTAGATGGATTAAAATCAAAATACCCTGGAATCTCAGCAGAAAAAATTGGAGACAAAAAATGGATTTTAAATATTCCTGACACATACAAAGTGGGACATGAAGCACACTTTGCTCAGGTTACCGAAAAATATCTTGAGTTCCTCGTAGATGGAAAACTACCTGAATGGGAAGTACCAAATATGATTGTAAAATATTATACTACTACCGAGGGAATGAAGGCGGCAATGAAGTAGTAAAAAGTCGGAAGTTTGAAGTCAGAAGACCGAAGTCAAGAAAAACGCATTTTCCATTTTGGGGTATGCGTTTTTTTATCCTACCCTATTTCGATAGTTACGTGGTGACATTCCCATTTTCTTTTTAAAATCTTTGGTAAAATAATAGGGATCGGAATACCCCAGTTGGAATGAAATTTCTTTTACTTTCATATTGGTGTAATCCAAAAATTCACAGGCTTTTAAAATCTTAAGGTGCGAGAAATAGCTAATAGGAGAATAGTTGGCTTCGTTCTTAAAAATTGTCGTTAAGTAGGTTGGCGAATAACCTACTTCGGCAGCCAGTTGATTTAATGTAAGTTTCTTATCCAGGTTTTTATTCAGGAAATTAATTGCGCGGGTTACCACCGGATTCGACTCCGCCTCAACATCCTCACTTGTTCGGTTGGCATAAATAAATGTTGCCAAAAGGTGACCAAAACAAAAGTTTACATATTCCAGGTTTTCGTCATGAAATCCTTTTGAGAGATTATTTAAGATTTCATCAAACAACATCTCACGATTAGCAACCATATTATTTACTGATGGAATCAAATTTCTAACTACCGAAAATTCTTTTCCCAGTAACTTTGAATTTTTACCGTTAAACTGTACAATCATTAGCCTTGAATCTTCTGTTATCACGGAATAAAACTTAAATTTTTCTTCTTCTGGAATAACAAAAAACTGCTCATTGGAAACGGGAATTTGCTCATTGGAAATCATTACAATTCCGCTACCTTTTGTGCAATATACAAGAAGGTTATTTTCCAGCTTTTTATCCGAACTCCAGATTGTTCCTTTTTCGACTTCTATTTCACCTATCTCAGTAAAATATAAACTCCGTGTCAAACGGTTGGATTTTTGCTCTTCAACAAGCGGAGTTGGAATTTTAAAATACCTTATTTGTTTCATGGCACTTTATAAATAATTGTCGAAATTATGAAAAAAGTAATATTTTCCATCTTTTTCAAAGAAAATACTATTTTTTGAGAATACAGGGATCAATATTTTTGACACTCATTAAATAACGTAAAAACTAAATATTAAACCATGAGTGACCTACTACAAAAACTCGCAGATTGTATTGAATTCGGAAAAATAAATAAAGCGGCTCCTTATCCACCACAAATGAAAGGTCAGGATGGCGCTGATGAAATTACCATTGCATTATTGGAAGAAGGTGTAAAAGCACAGGATATTTTAACCAGCGGATTAATGGTTGGAATGGAAAAAGTTGGTGTTAAATTCCGCGAAAATAAGGTATTTGTTCCTCAGGTTTTAATGTCGGCAAAAGCTATGAGTACCGCAATGATACACCTTAAACCTTATTTCTTATCAGGCGAGGTAAAACAAAAAGGAACTTTTATTATCGGAACAGTTGAAGGAGACCTTCACGATATTGGTAAAAACCTTGTTTCAATGATGGTGGAAGGAAATGGTTACAAAGTGGTTGACCTTGGGACCGACGTTAAAGCAGAGCAATTTGTTGAAGCAATTAAGGAACATGAAAATGCATTTGTTGGTTTGTCGGCACTATTGACTACGACGATGGTTAACATGGAAAAAATTACTAAAGCGATTAAAGATGCAGCTCCGGATACAAAAGTTGCGGTGGGAGGTGCTCCTGTAACCGATGATTTCAGAGTTAAGATTGGTGCTGATGCATATTCTGCAGATCCACAGGGACTGGTAGAATACTTAAACTCGCAAAGCGCTTAAACAGATTTGAGATTTTTAGTAATGGCTAGTGAGACTATTCAAAACTAACTTTCTCTGCTGTAAACTATCTTACTTAATTTATTGATTTTAAAATAATTGGAGAAACAAAACTCTCTAAAATGGGAATGTTTTGTCTCATTACTAAATACTAAAAATCCGGATACTATAATATCTAAAAACTATTAA
This sequence comes from uncultured Prolixibacteraceae bacterium, assembly GCA_913063265.1. Lineage (GTDB taxonomy): Bacteria > Bacteroidota > Bacteroidia > Bacteroidales > Prolixibacteraceae > Draconibacterium. Next base: position 44,561 of record CAJXZG010000009.1, read on the forward strand.
TCTCAATACTAAAAAATATGAAAGGTTTAGAATTAATTAAAAAGGCATTTGCCCTCGAAGAAGTTGAAAGAGTACACTGGGTCCCATTTGTTGGTGTTCATGGTGGTTTTTTAACGGGAGTTAATGCAGAGTCGTATCTGAAATCTTCAGATGAATTGGTAAAAGGCGTAAGCGAAGCCATCGAGGCATATCGTCCTGATGGTGTTCCTGTAGTTTTCGATTTGCAAATAGAAGCCGAAATACTGGGTTGCGGATTGCAGTGGGCACCACATAATCCACCAGCGGTAGTTTCGCATCCGCTGGCACAGGGAAAATCACTGGCAGATTTGTCCATTCCAAAAATTACTGATGGCCGTATTCCTGTTGCTGTGGAAGCTACCAAAACATTGCGTGATTTACATCCGGATATTGCTTTGTATGGTCTCATAACCGGTCCCTTCACACTTGCACTTCATTTAATGGGCACTGATATTTTTATGAAACTTTTTGAAGCACCGGATGAAGTAAACGAGATAATGGAATTTTGTACTCAGGTGAGTTTAAAAATGTCGGAATACTTGCTGGATGCAGGATGTGATATTATTGCAGTGGTTGACCCAATGACAAGTCAAATCGATCCAATAACTTTTGAAACTTTTGTTACACCTTATGTTTCAAGAGTATTTGATTATGTGCGCAGTCGGAAAAAACTTAGTTCGTTCTTTGTTTGTGGTCATGCTCAACAGAATATTGAAGCCATGTGTGACTGTAAACCGGATAATGTCTCAATCGATGAAAACATACCTCTTGATTACGTAAAAGAAGTGGCTTTAAAAAAAGAAATCAGTTTTGGGGGGAATATGAAACTCACCGTTGTTCTTTTAATGGGTGACGAGGATGATTCTCGTGAGAATGCAATTGAATGTTTAGACATGGGAGGTAAAAAAGGATTCATTCTTGCACCTGGCTGTGATTTACCACGCGAAACACCCGTGGAAAACCTAAAAGCTGTTTCAGAATTGGTTCATGATAATTACAAACAAGATGTGGTCCGTGCTCTGGATAAGAAAGAAAGTTCGTTGGAAATTTTTAATATGAAGGACTACGGACAGGCTGAAAAAGTAATTGTTGATGTTATAACATTAGATTCAGAATCCTGCGCACCATGTCAGTATATGGTTGAAGCTGTCAAAAAAGTTACCCCGCAGTTTGAAGGAGTTGTTGAATGGCGTGAACATGCCATTAAAAAAATGGAAGCCGTTACCTTCATGTCTTCATTAATGGTTAAAAATATTCCTACAATTTGTATCGATGGAAAAATTGCTTTTGTTTCACAAATTCCACCAAAACAGGAATTGATTGCCGCAATTCAAAAACGTATAAATGAAAAGTTAAAACTTAAAATACAGCAAAAGAAAAGTGAGATTTTGATTCTTTGTGAGGAAGGTACCGACTGTTCAGGAATTAACGGAAACATACAACGTGCAATTACCGAATTAGGAAAAGATGTTGAGGTAAAAACGATTTCCGACAAAAAAGAAATGGCCAAATACGGAGTTGCAAGTGGACCTGCTGTTGTAACCGTTAATTACAAACTAAAATCTGAAGGTACAGAACCATCATTGGATGTGGTGAAAGAATGGATTAAAGAACTATAAAATTTGTAATGTGAAGACCTTTGTTTTTCTTTGCGTAAACCTTAGCGACCATTGCGGTGAAAATTAACCGCAGCATTGGCAAAGAAAGCGCAAAGTTTTACAAAGGAAATTAAGTTATGGGAAAAATAATCGACCAAATAAAACAGGGAAAAACGCTGGTGTCAGACGGTGCCTGGGGAACATTTTTACAAAAAAAAGGAATGAAACCCGGAGAATGCCCCGAGGAATGGAATTTAACTCATCCTGATGATGTTTTTGATATCGCCAAAAGTTATATAGATGCCGGTGCCGATATGATTGAAACCAATAGTTTTGGTGGCACAGTTTATAAAGTTGAAAAATACGGTTTGGCAGATAAAGTGTTTGAACTCAATAAAGCTGCTGCAGAAATCAGTAAAAAAGCTGCCGGCGATAAATTTGTTCTGGGTTCGGTTGGCCCAACCGGAAAAATTCTGATGATGGGTGAAGTATCAGAAGAAGATCTTTATAATGCATTTAAAGAGCAGGTTACCGGTTTGGAAGCCGGGGGTGCTGATGCCATTATGATAGAAACAATGACCGATTTGGATGAGGCAAGATTAGCCATCAAAGCAGCAAAAGAAAATACCAGGTGTGAAGTGTTCTGCACAATGACATTTGAAAAAACCGTGAATGGGGAATTCCGATCGATGATGGGAATAGCGCCAACCGATATGGTAAATACTTTGATTGAAGCAGGAGCAGAATTAATTGGAGCCAATTGTGGAAACGGAATTGCAGATATGATTGGCATTGTTGAAGAAATCAGAAAGGCAAATCCTGAAATTCCTGTTTTGGTACATGCCAATGCCGGTATGCCGGTTTACAAGGACGGAGAAACAGTTTTCCCGGAAACTCCGGATGAAATGGCTGCTTTGGTTCCTAAAATTATTTCAGCCGGGGCAAATGCAATTGGCGGATGTTGCGGTACCACACCGGGGCATATTTCGAAAGTTCGGGAAGTAGTTGATAAAAACTAACAACCACCCCCTCCGCCAACTGGCGGAGACCCCTCCTAAAGGAGGGGAAATAGGAGCCTGTTTAAAGTTACCGCATCTTCAAAATTGTAGCAGCTAAATTTCTCCCCTGTTTTAGGGGAGATGTCCGTCACCAGACGGACAGAGGGGTAAAGATCATAAATTAATGCAAAAGATACCGTTCCATATCATTTCAGGTTTTTTAGGAAGTGGCAAAACAACTTTCCTGAAAAGAATAATTGACCAATATTCAGGTGAAAAGAAAATTGGGATTATTCAAAACGAATTTGCCCCGTCCAACATTGACGGAGCCGAACTTAAAAAATCAGGTGAAGATTTTAACCTTCTTGAAATTAATAACGGTTCAGTATTTTGTGTTTGTTTGTTGGGAGATTTTATTCGCTCTCTGGAAAAGTTCATCGACCAGTTTCAACCTGAAATAATTATTATTGAGGCTTCAGGTTTATCAGACACTACTTCAATTTCAGAAGTGGTCTCTGCAAGTTCATTATCTGAAAAAATCTATTTGGCTTCCAACTGGTGTATTGTTGATGCTCAGAATTATTCAAAAGTGGGTTTAATGAAACAGCGTGTTTCGCATCAGTTACGAATGGCTGATATTGTCGTTATTAATAAAACCGATTTATATTCTGATAATCTTGAAAATATTAATTCTGATATTAAAAAAATTAATCCTTTTGCTGAAATTAAATCATCAACATACTGCGAAATTGATTTTGAATTGGGGAATTCGGCAATTAATAAATTCTATATGGGTGAGGTCATTGCAATGCCTCGTCCTGATGTAAATTCAATGGTGATTAAAACTTCAAGAAAGGTAAGCAATGAAAATCTTCGGAAGTTTTTAAACGAATGGGCACAAAAGGCCTACCGCATCAAAGGTTTTGTAAAATTAAAAGAGGGCAAAACGGTTGCTGTTCAATGTACTTTTGATTCCATAAATATCCTTGATGTTGAAAATGATTTTCATCCTACCGAATTGGCGGCGCTTACCGATCAGTTTACTTTAAGGGAATGGAACAGGGCATTTAAGGAACTTAATTGACATTCCTGAGCTAATTAACCTTTACACGCTCTAGCAGAAGATAATACTCTTAAATTTATCACAACCTGTTTTTAAAATAATTCGTACATAAAGGCGATAAAAAAAATCTTTAATCCAAAAATTATCGCCATGAAAAAAATTATCCCCCTTCTACTGTTGGCATTTATTGTATTTGCCTGTCAACAAAAGAACACTATAATTATAAGTGGAAAAATAAAAAACTCTTCAGATTCCCTTGCCCATTTAACAGTCTATTATTCTGATCTTACGGATACTATATCAGTTAATCATGATGGCACTTTTTATGCTGATTTTGAATTGGGTGAAGAACATATGGGAGGTTTTTACTATCAAAACAATATGTTTCCGTTGTACCTCGAGCCGGGTGGAAACATTAACATTGAATTTGACACAAAAGATTTTTTAAACTATGCCATAACAAATGTTAGGGTATCCGGAGAAAAAAGTGAAAAAACATCTTTACTAAATTCACTGGATGAAGATTGGAGAAAATATAATTGGCCGGAGAAATTAAAATTGCCTGATGACAGTTTTATGTTATTTGTAAGAAATGTTCAGAATGAAGTTTACAATAAATTAGAAAAAACAAAAACTGAACATTCTTCTTCTGACATTTTCATGAAAAGAGCTAAACTTAAATATGATGTTAAGTTGCTTTCCACAATTGAATATTACAAAAGGACACATCAAAGTGATGAAATTCCAACAGACTATTTTGTTGAATTTTCGAACAGGATTCCTGAATATGATAAAGAATTGTGCCAAGAGGTTCAGGAGTATTTATGGTTTCTTGTACCGAAGTTTAAAATGGAGATTAGCAACACATTGAGTGCTTCGGGATTGGATAAAGAAACATCAGCATACATCAATAAAATGGCCGATAAAATTATCGCCTTAGATGTTCCTCAGCAAATAAAGGATGAGGTTGGAGAATGGAATTTTTCTGTGTTTTATAAACGACCAGATTCTCTCAGAAAGATATATCGGGCTCGTTATCCCGATGTGGTTAAAAATCAAAAATATATAAATGATTTTATGAAGATTGCAGATGAAATGGACAAAATAGCGATTGGAGAAATAGCACCTGGTTTTGACTATCCTGATATAAATGGGAAAATGGTTTCATTGCAATCGTTTAAAGGAAAGATAGTTTATGTTGATGTTTGGGCAACATGGTGCGGCCCTTGCAAGGCAGAGTTTGCATATCAAAAAAAATTGGAATCTGAATTACAAGGAGAGGATATTGTATTTGTTTATATTTCTGTTGACGATGAAAAAGATACTGAGACCTGGGAAAAGATGGTAAAAGAAAAAAAACTAGGTGGTTATCAGTTAATTGCCAATAATGGTTGGGAAAGTAAGATTTGTCAGGATTATGTAATCCGGGGAATCCCTTGTTATATCATCATTGATAAAGAAGGAAAACTAGTTGAAGTAAATGCTTCAAGACCATCTAATCCTGAAACAAAAGAAAAATTGCTGGCATTGGCAAAAAAATAAATCAAGATTCCTTTTTATGAAATTTGATTCTTAAATAAATATTCAAAGTTTTTGGATTCTAAAAGTTGAGTCTCTCGGTTTCCAAACCTCGATTTAATCGCGAATCGGAATTCGCGAAACCCTTTAAAACAAGGAGTAAATTATCACTTCTAAATACTAAAAATCTCACATCTTAAAAAACAACATCAACCCACCGTTAAATCAGTTGTAGAATCGTTTTAAATTAGCTATTTTCGAAGTCCTTTTTTGCGTGTGATATGCCGTTGTTCTACATTTGTGCTACTTAAATTGTAATTAAAAATACAACTACTATAAATAATACATTATGAGCAAATTTTTAACAGCCTCGATTGGAAGAAAGTTTGTGATGAGCCTTACAGGTTTATTCCTGTTGGTATTTGTCGGTGTCCATCTTGGCATTAACCTGTTACTGATATTTGACAACAGTGGGGAATTGTATAATCAAGGGGCTCATTTTATGGTAACAAATCCTTTGATTAAAATTATCGAACCCATTCTCGGCCTGGGTTTTGTAATACACATTGTTTGGTCTTTTTACCTTGAGTTACAAAACTGGAGAGCAAGACCTGTAAAGTATGCGAAAAAGAATATGAGTGGTGCCAGTACATGGGCATCGCGTAATATGCTTGTACTGGGTGCTATGGTACTGGTTTTTTTGGCAATTCACATTGTTAATTTCTATGTGAAAATGAAGATTACCGGAGATGTTGGAGAAATAGTAATAAACGGCGTACACATGCACGATGCTTATACCTTGGTTTCATCGGCATTTATTAGCAGTATTCCCCTTGGAATTCTCTATATAATTGGTGGTGGATTATTGGGATTTCACTTATCACATGGCTTTTGGTCAGCTTTTCAAACTTTGGGCCTGAACAATAAATATTGGCTAAACAGGTGGAAAGTTATCGGAACCATTTACGCAGTTGTTATTTCATTGGGATATGCAGTAATTCCACTGTATTTTATGTTGGGATTATATAATTAAAGAAAGGATAAGATGATGAGCATATTAAATTCAAAAATACCGGAAGGACCATTAGCTGAAAAATGGAACAAGCATAAAGCTGCTATTAAAGTGGTGAGTCCTGCAAATAAACGCAAATTGGAAGTAATTGTAGTAGGTACAGGTTTAGGCGGTGCCTCTGCTGCTGCTTCATTAGCTGAATTAGGGTATAAAGTGAAGGCTTTCTGTTACCAGGATAGTCCTCGTCGTGCACACTCTATTGCTGCTCAAGGCGGAATTAACGCAGCAAAAAACTATCAAAACGATAATGACTCGGTATTCCGTTTATTTTACGATACAATTAAAGGTGGTGATTACCGTGCACGTGAAGCAAATGTGTACCGTTTAGCAGAAGTTTCTCCAAATATCATCGACCAGTGTGTTGCACAGGGTGTACCTTTTGGTCGTGAATACGGAGGTTTATTGGATAACCGTTCTTTTGGCGGAGTATTGGTAAGTCGTACCTTCTACGCACGTGGACAAACCGGACAACAGTTATTAATCGGTGCTTACCAGGCCTTAAATCGCCAGATTTCGAAAGGTGCTGTTGAAATGTACAGTCGCCACGAAATGTTGGACGTTGTTAAAATTGACGGTAAAGCCCGCGGAATTATTGCAAGAGACCTGGTTACCGGCGAAATCAAAAGATTTGGTGCACATGCTGTTGTTGTTGCAACAGGAGGATACGGAAATGTATTCTTCCTTTCAACAAATGCAATGGGTAGTAATGGTTCTGCTGCATGGCAATGTTACAAGCAGGGAGCGTTAATGTCTAATCCTTGTTTTGTTCAAATTCACCCAACCTGTATTCCTGTGCATGGAGACCAGCAATCTAAACTGACTTTGATGTCTGAATCACTGCGTAACGACGGTCGTGTATGGGTACCAAAGAAAAAGGAAGATGCTGTAAAAATTCAAAAAGGAGAAATCGGACCTAACGACATTCCGGATGAAGATCGTGATTTCTATTTGGAAAGAAGATATCCTTCTTACGGGAACCTTGTACCTCGCGATGTCGCATCGCGTGCAGCTAAAGAACGTTGCGATGAAGGATTTGGAGTAAATGCTGAAGGGAAAGCTGTATTCCTTGATTTTAAATATTCCATTGAACGTTTAGGTAAAGATGTAATTGAAGCACGTTATGGAAACTTATTCCAGATGTACGAAAAAATTACAGATGTTGATCCGTACAAAGAACCGATGATGATTTATCCGGCAATCCACTATTCAATGGGTGGAACATGGGTTGATTACAACCTGATGACCACTGTACCCGGTTTATACTCAATTGGTGAGGCCAACTTCTCAGACCACGGAGCTAACCGTTTGGGTGCTTCTGCATTAATGCAAGGTCTGGCTGATGGTTACTTTATTCTTCCATATACTATTGGTGATTATCTGGCTGATGAAATTATGACTCCAACAATTGATACCAATGTTGCAGAATTTGAAGCTGCGGAAAAAGAAGTTACCGGTCGTATAGAAAAGCTATTCAACATTAAAGGTTCAAAACCGGTTGATTATTTCCACAAAAAACTGGGACAGGTAATGTGGGATTATGTTGGAATGGCTCGAAATGCTGAAGGATTGGAAAAGGCCATAAAAATGATTAAAGAAATCCGTGAAGATTTCTGGAAAGATGTTCGTATTCCTGGAGAATTGGACAATCTGAATCCGGAACTGGAGAAAGCAGGTCGTGTTGCAGATTTTATTGATATTGGTGAATTAATGGCACGTGATGCACTGGACAGAAATGAATCTTGTGGCGGACACTTCCGTGAAGAATCGGCAACCGAAGAAGGTGAAGCAAAACGTAATGACAAGAAATTTACATATGTTTCTTGTTGGGAGTACAAAGGAGAAGGCAAAGAGCCGGTATTACACAAAGAAGATTTGGTGTTTGAGAATGTAGAGTTAACTCAACGTTCTTACAAATAATCAATCATCAATAATAAATCATAAATCTTTAAGATTATGGCAGATAAGATTCTAAAAAAACTCAAAATAAAAGTTTGGCGTCAAAAGAATGCCAACTCAAAAGGTAAATTCGAAACCTACACAATCGAGAATATTTCAACCGGATCTTCTTTTCTTGAAATGATGGATATTTTAAATTTCCAGTTGATTGAAGAAGGTATTGATCCCATTGCATTCGATCACGACTGTCGTGAAGGAATTTGCGGAACGTGTAGTTTATATATCAATGGTCGTCCGCACGGACCAGATACTGAAGTTACAACTTGCCAGTTACACATGCGCAAGTTTAAAGACGGTGAAACGATTGTTATTGAACCATGGCGTGCAAGGGCTTTTCCTGTAATAAAAGATCTGATTGTTGATCGTACAGCTTTTGAAAAAATTCTTCATGCAGGCGGATTTATTTCAGTAAATACTGGAGGTGTTCCTGATGCTAATGCAATCCCTGTTCCTCGTGAAGATGCAGAAGAAGCAATGGATGCAGCAGCCTGTATTGGATGTGGTGCTTGTGTTGCAGCTTGTAAAAACTCGTCGGCAATGTTATTTGTGTCGGCAAAAGTTTCCCATTTGGCAAAATTGCCACAAGGAAAAGTTGAAGCTGCAAGCCGTGCGAAAAACATGGTTTCGAAAATGGATGAGCTGGGTTTTGGAGGCTGTACTAACACCCAGGCTTGTGAAGCTGAATGTCCAAAAAGTATTTCAATAACAAATATTGCCCGGCTAAACCGGGAGTACCTGATGGCAAGAATTTCAGAATAGTTTATTGAAATGCGCTCATTTTTAAGATAAATGGAAATGTTCAGTCAGGGGCAGGCCCGTTTAAACAGGGAGTATTTAATGGACAGAATTAGTGAATAACTTGTTGTAATTAAATAATATAGTAAAAGCTTTCTCAGTTTTTGGGAAGGCTTTTTTTTGATTAATTGACAACCAATTGTGAATAAGTATGCGGGCGAACGAACAAAATCTTATTTTGTATTCATTAACTTCGCAATAAACAATCTAATTATTATGCCATATCGTCGTTTGCCTACAACAGATAAAGCAAGAACAAGAGCGCTGGAAGCAGCTTTGGAAAGGGTTGCATTTAAAAACGGGAAAGTTGCAATTTCAGCTGGTACAATTGAAGAATTACAAATAGTGAAAAGCAAATTTGAAAATACGCTTAAACACTATGAAATGAATATTCAGATTCAAAACGAGAAATACCAGGAATTTAAAACGGCAATGGATGCAGCGCGAATGTATGTTTCCCATTTTATACAGGTTTTGTATCTTACTTCGGAACGGGGCGAAATAAACGGAGGTATAAAATATTATAACCTTGGTGAATTTGAAGGAAAAGTTCCACCGTTAAATAACGAAGAAGAAATTCTTAAGTGGGGCGAAACTGTTATTCAGGGTGAACAAAAAAGAATTCAGAATGGAGGCAGTGCAATTTATAATCCTTCAATTGCAATGGTAAAAATTAAAATTGAGGATTTTAAAGATGCTGCCATTTTTCAGCAAAACCTAAAACGAAACACTACGCGCACATACAATTTAATGCAGGAGTTAAGAAAATCTACCAACGAATTTATTAGTAAACTCTGGAATGAAATAGAAGAAACACTGGAATCTGAATCACCTAAACATAAAAGACAAATTGCTCAGGAGTACGGAATAGTTTATGTTTTCCGCAGAAACGAAAAGAAAAAATTAACAGATAAGGAGTTACAGCGCGACTTACTTTTTGATTTTGCCTGACATTTTTCTATTCTGAAGAATTCCTCAGAATCTGACTTTCCTTAGTTTCATTTTGTCTCTTAATCATTATCATAAAAACTGCTATTAAAACAACACTTATAGCCACTGAATAATAACTTTCGCTTGTGGTTCCGTAAGTTTCAATTTCAGGATTTAATAATCCTTTATCGATTAGGTACATGGCAACGACAGCAATTCCATTGTTAAAAAAGTGAGCTGCAACGGGCAGCCACATTGAACCACTCCAAACCAACATATACCCAAATGCCACTCCCAAAAGCATTCGTGGAACAAAACCATAAAATTGTAAATGCAGAGCGCTAAATAAAATGGCCGAAATCCAAATACCCCAATGAGCATTTTTAGTCCAGTTAATAAATATTCTTTGAATTACACCTCTAAATAATAGTTCCTCTCCTACTGCCGGTAAAACTGCAATCATAAACAGGTTAAAAAACAAACCACCCAAATTATCAACTTTTAAAAAAGCTTTGGTGAGCATTTCAGCCTGTTCCTCTGCATTTTTCATCCAGTTTTCAATTCCGGCCATCCATTCAGGAAATCTCATGTTACCATTTAATTCACCAACAAAATTTATAAAAGGTGCTGCGATAAAAATGAGAATAAAAACCAATAAAATTGAAGCAAACTCAACCGGTTTGTTCAGGTTTAAATATTCCGGGACATTCCCGTGATAAAGCCAGGCGAGTATGAAAGGTGGAATAATAAAAATTCCAAAAGATTGAACTACCTGTAAATATTTTAAGAATTTTATGCCTTCCGGGTTACTCAGGTCTCCCATTGCCGCCATATTAAATAACGCATCCAATCCAAAAAAAGGAATTGCAACCACAAGCGACAGTATCATAAGCACCAAAAAGCTTACCAACACAACAAAAATTGCAAACATTAACTGAGGTAATGGTCTCATCGACCGGAAAGCTGTAAATGCCATTTTTTAAAATTTCGGGTAAAGATAACAGAAATGCTATTGAACTTATTTTATTTAATTTCCCTAATCTTGATATTTCTAAAAATAGTTAAGCCACCATGATCCTGCAAACCAATATGCCCGGATTTAGCTTTCCCGTAATATTCTTTTTCTGCCCATTTGCTTTGTGATTTACGCTTTTGCCAATCTTCTGACCATAATTCATATTCAACTACTTTTATTCCATTTAACCAATGTTCCACTTTCGGATTATCCACAACAATTCTTGTTGTATTCCAATCATCGATCGGTTTAACTTTGGCATTACGGGGTTCGTGCATGGCATAGTTCGCACCACTGTATTGAGAGGCATCCAGTTTATCCGGCCAACCTTTATCATCAATTAATTGATACTCCGGCCCGCTTTCATAAATCGCATTGGTTAATCCTTCCTGAACATGGTAAAACACTCCTGAATTACTTTGTGGTGCAATCTTCCATTCAAGGTAGAGTTCAAAATTTTCGTATTGTTTTTTAGTAATGATGTCTCCGCCATAATCTGAACCTACTCCGGAATTGTGCATTTCTTCGTTAATTATTTTCCATCCGCTGACTTCTCCCCCGTTAAAAGTTTTCCATTTATCCATCGATTTTCCATCAAAAAGTAATTCCCACCCTTGCTCTTTTTCTTTCTTCGACAGGGTATTTGAGGCATTGCGTTGATTAGAAACACATGAGATTAGTAATACGATGATTAGAAACAATACACTTTTGCTTATTGTATTCATTATTAATTGATTAAGGTTAAAGTGCAACAAAATTAATAAAATGTTTGAGAATTTAAGGTATCAATTTCTGCTGCTTACATCGAATTAAAAAAAATCCAATAACTTTAAGCAACTACTAAATAACAATACATTGAAATCAGTAAAAAGCATAATTGGTATGGTGCACGTAGCTGCATTACCAGGAACTCCAAAGAATACATTATCAATTAAAGAAATTACATCAAAAGCCTTAACTGAGGCAAAAATTCTTATTGGTGCCGGAGTAAATGCGATTATGATTGAGAACATGCACGATCGTCCATATTTAAACCGGAATGCCGGACCGGAGATTATTTCTTCTTTAACGGCGGTGGCTTTAAATTTGCGTAAACAAATTTCTGTTCCACTTGGGATTCAAATTTTAGCAGGTGCTAACAAAGAAGCACTTGCGGTAGCCCAGGCTGCAGAATTTAATTTTATTCGTGCTGAAGGATTTGTTTTTGGACATTTGGCTGATGAGGGTTGGATGAACAGCGATGCAGGGGAGTTGTTACGTTTTCGCAAAATGATAAATGCTGAAAAAATAAAGGTTTATACCGATATAAAAAAGAAACATTCTTCGCATTCGGTAAGTAACGATATTTCTATTGCAGAAACAGCCAAAGCAGCCGAATTCTTTTTAAGTGATGGTATTATTGTAACCGGCAATGCCACAGGAGAAAAGCCATCGGCTAAAGATTTACAAGCGGTGAAAAATGTTACGCCCTTGCCGGTAATCATTGGCTCCGGTATCGATGTAAATAATATTTCGGAATACTGGAATCTGGCAGATGCATTTATTGTTGGTTCATCGTTTAAAAAAGATGGAAACTGGGAAAATGATGTTGATGAAAAAAGGGTAAAAGAATTTATGGATAAAGTATACGAACTGAGAAAACTTTAAATCCACAACAATTTAAATTAACAAATTTCCATCAAACGAATATCAAAACTTAAAACTGCATTTGGCGGTATTTTATTTCCGGTTCCTTTTTTACCCCAGGCCAATTCAAAAGGCACCCAAAATTTATAACGGCTGCCCACGCTCATCATTTGTAAACCTTCCTGCAAACCTTCAATCAGTTCATCAATTTTTACCTCATCCGGTTTGTTTTGCCGGTAGGTATCTTCCAGAATTTTTCCATCCAAAAGCAAAGCCCTTTGATGAATTTTTACCACATCGAACATTCCGGGCTTGATCCCGCTTTTTTCATCAACAATCTGATATTGCAATCCCGAATCTGTTTCAATTACTCCTTCTTTACCACCATTTTGTAATAAAAAATCTTCACCCGATTTTCTGTTATTCCCTGCCGATCCCTTACTCCTTGATTTCTTTTCTCTTCTCCCCATATATTAAATGGTTATAAATTATTTCTGAAAGATTTTGCTATTCAGTTAAATACAAAAATAAATTTATTAAATCGCCGCAAATTACAAATTATAGCACAATTGTTGCGGTGGACTTGCGTTAAAAATCAACCGAAAATTTTAAATAAAACCAAATAAAATCGATTATAAGATGACTTTTAAATATTTCAGAATTATTCTGCTCTTATTACTTACTTTTGGATTTGGGAATACCAGTTTTGGTGCTGGAAAAGAAGAAGACAAAAAACTTACCGGAAAACTTTCGTACGATAAAAAGGAGGGCAAACCAAAAGTATTTGTGGAAGGGATCAGGCTCGATTTTGACTATATGCGCCGGAACATGCGTTTTGTGGATTTTGTTAACGATCCTGCTGTTTCAGATGTCCATATAATAATTACACAAAGAAGAAGTGGTTCAGGCGGATATGTTTATTCATTAATGTATAACAACAATACTGTTGAAGGAATTTCGGATTTTACACTTACCTGTACCACTGCGTCAAGCGATACTCATATTGAAATAAGGAAAACGATTACAGATGCCTTAACCATGGGATTAATGCCTTTTGTAAATCAAACTGAGGCGGCTTCCAAAATGGCATTTCAATATAACAGTAAAGAAAAATTAAAGGAAATCCCGAATGATGATCCATGGAATAACTGGACATTCAGAGGCGACTTTAACGGGGATGTTAATTTAGAGGAAAGCCGTAAAAATTTGAACTACTGGATTAATTTCAGGGGTGATAAAGTGACAGAAGAGTGGAAATTCAGAAACTCAGCCAGAATGTCGGTACGTTCACGAGAGTATGTTAGCGACGGAGAAGTTTACACATCAGACAATATTAGTAATTATGTTACTTCGAGCGTTGTAAAAAGCTTGTCACCTCGTTGGTCGGCAGGAGCATTTGCCAGCTATTACAACAGTAATTATTCAAATATTATTTATTCGATTTCATTAAAACCGGCTATAGAATATAACATTTTCCCCTGGGATGTATCCGACAGGAAAGTATTTACACTTGCGTATTATATTGGCCCCGAGTGGAAAAAATATTACGAAGAGACCATTTACGGGAAATTTGATGAGGATTTGTGGGAGCAAACTTTCAGACTAGATTTACAACTGGTAAAAACCTGGGGCGAAATTGAAGCTGGAATTAATGCAACCAATTATTTACATGATTTTACTAAAAACAGGATAACTTTTGATACCGAATTGTCGATTAGAATTATCCGCGGCTTTTCTGTTAACTTCGATTTTAGGGCGGAAAATATTCATGACCAGATTTACCTTCCAAAAAGTGAAGCAAGTCTGGAAGACATACTTTTAAACCGTGTTCAGTTGCCATCCAGTTTTGAGTTATACACAGGAATTGGAGTGCGCGTGCAGTTTGGTTCTATTTATAACAATATTGTAAATAACAGGCTGTAACAGTTTAATGTTTCAGGTTTCATGTTTAAAGTACACCAACTTTAAACTTTAAACTTTAAACATTGAACTTTAAACATTGAACTTTAAACTCTGGACCTTGAACTTTAAACTTGATATCCGGACATGCCTGGCTACCTCACCATTTCCCAACATTAATTGTAATTGCATTTAGCATTTTATACAATATGGTTAATTTATAACGAAATCATTAAAATCACCTTTTTATAAAAAAATCTGAGAACTGTGACTGTCAACCGCGACTGTAACTGCGACTGCGACTGACAACTGCGACTGCGACTGCGACTAACACTGCCAACTCTCCTACTCTCCCTCCAACCATTTTTTAAAATCTTTTACCTTTTCACGGGCAACCAAAAAATCATCATCAATTGCGTTTTTCACTTTCAATTTTAACCTCGAATTTTTAAACGAAACCACATCGATAATACCTTTTAGTCCGATCAAATATTTTCGGTTGATTCTAAAAAACTGCGATGGATTAATTATTTCTTCAATCAATTCAAGACTTTGGTCCAGTAAATAATCTTTGCCGTCTGAAAGCTTAAGATATGTGCCCTTCTGAAAACTATAGAAATAAAGAACTTCTTTTGTTTCAACCATTCTGAGATGTGTACCTACCTTCACCAAAAACCGTTCTTTATAATTTTTCTTTTTTAGCGATGTTAATATTTCGTTTAATACCTCTGGATTTATGGATGTACCTGAAACTTTTGCCTGATTTTCAAATTTTTGAATTGCCTTATCTAAATCGGCCCTTTCTATCGGTTTTAATAAATAATCAACACTGTTAACTTTAAATGCCTGAATAGCGTATTGATCGAATGCTGTGGTAAAAATTACAGGTTGGTTAAACTCTATCTGTTTAAAAATTTCAAAGCTCAATCCATCCCCTAAATGAATATCAAAAAAAGCAAGATCGGGTGCTTCGTTATTTTTTAGCCACTCAACAGTTGATTTTATTGTATCGCAAACCGCAAGAATTTGTGCCTGTGGTTTTAAGGCCGATATATTTGCTGCCAGTTGGGCTGCAGCCAAAGGTTCGTCTTCTACAATTAAAATCTTCATTCTAGTTCTCAATTTGAATTAATGGAATACTCACTCTGAAATAATTATCGTTATTAGTAACTATCATTTTTTTACCGGTTAAAAACTCATACCTCCCTGCCAGGTTTTTTAGTCCTGTTTTACTCGATTCCTCGGCTGTTTCCATGGGTTGAAGGTTGTTTTCTACAATTAACTCATAATCATCTGAAATGGCAATAACAATTTTTAAGGGTTTTGCTTTTGATAATTCGTTGTGTTTAATTGCATTTTCAACAAGAGTTTGTAACGAGAGTGGTATGACATTACCATCAACTTTTTCATTGATTATGATATCCACTTCGAGGGCTTCCCCAAAGCGTATTTGTTGCAGGAAAATGTACTTTTTAACAAAATCAATTTCTTCATGTAATGATAAAATATCCATATCCTTAAATTGAAGTACATTTCTGTAAAATAGAGAAAGTTCGCGGTTAAACTTTTTGGCTTTTTCACTGTCAATATCAATCAAACTTCCCAACACATTTAAACTGTTAAATAAAAAATGCGGATTGATCTGGTCTTGCAAAACCTTGTATTTTAAAGCTAAAGCTTCACTCTTTACTTGTTCTGTTTCTTTAACCTGTTCCCGCCAGGCTTTAAAGAATGAAATGGCATAAATTATTGATGCAATAATTACAAATATGATGTATTCTGCGATTATCGTTGCCCTGTTTGACACCCAGAACGTTTCCCAGTTTCTACCTAAAACTACGATAAACCAGAACCAGTTTACTGTAAAAATTACAAAACTTGAATAGATTAAATGTAAAGACAATGCAGCCAGCACACTTTTAACAGGATTCTTAATCCAGTTGATGTAACGTTTTTCAAACCATCCAAAAAGATAACCATTAGCAAAGAGCGGTAACCCCAGTGAGATGCTGTAGCCGGCACCCCACAGATGTGCCACCAAGGAACGGTTTAAAGATCCTCCCATTAATACGGTAGTTATCAGTCCCATTAAAACCGATATCACAATGGCTATAATCCAGTTTGTTTTTGTAACTTTTTTCACAAACTTTCTGTTTTGAGATGTTTTTTGATTTTTCATCAAGATAAAAATTTTAGCCGGCCCTGAGGTAACTTGTCTTTACATTTAATGATTACGAACACTGTTTTAACAATTCACTGTTGTGTGCAGCTCCCCACGAAGGTAACAAATCATTTTCAGGCTGATAAGATTCAAACATTTTTGCTGCCTTCTCCAATTCGGGTTTTGCATTTTCTTTTCCTCCTCCGAACATTTTTGACGTATGATAAATATTACTTCCCCGCAAATAATATATTCGTGGATTTTGCGGATCTAATTTTTCAGCAACACCTATGGCTTCAGCTGCCAGTTTGGAGTATTTATAACCTTTACTCATGTCCGTTATTCTTAACTGATATACAAAAGCCTGCAGGGTAAATATTTCAGATTGTTTTTGGAATTTTTTTGTAAGTTCATCTAAAATAGCCTGGGCTTTGTCAAGCTGGATGTGAGTATCTTCGTTGCCCATTTCATCAAAGAATGTAGAGCGCAGGTAGGAATATGCAGCATAATATCCTGGCAACCACTCTTCCTTTTCGGTTTTTGCAATTCGTTCAAACTGGTTGGCAATATTTCCTAATTCAACAGAGCTGGTAGATTTTTTCATTTTTTCAATATTCAATTTCATCACATCATGATAATTTGAAGAAAACACGGAGATTGAAATAAATGCCATTAAGATTGTTAAGGTGAGATTCTTTTTCATTTTGTATAATTTTTTGATTAATAATTCTAATTCAAAATTGAGATAATACGGTTTGTTTTGAAATTGTTTGTTACCGAATTGTAGAAAACCGATGATGAATTGTAAAACATTGCTTATCTCCGAGTTTTTCAGAAATTCAGAAATAGCCCCAGAAAGACCATCCTTTTTAAATCACGTTTAACCGGGATTAAAGAATAATTACCTTCTGCATCGGCTATTCCCGAAGGACGATAACTTAGCACATTGTCATTGCCTAAAACGTTATTTACAGAAAAATATAAAACTGAATATTGATTCCCGATATAAAATATATGACTGAAATTGAGACTTAAATCGGAATACATATTTGTTCGCTCTCCGTTAAAAACTGAAGTATTTGGATTATTATACGGACGTCCGCTTGCCATGGTAAACGACATGCCAACCTGAGTATTTATTTTGTTTAACCAGTATTTGGCAACCGTTGAAAGAGTATGATCCGAGATAAAATAAGGAGTTGCACTTTCAGGGTAATTTTTGTATTTCCTTTTGGTATCAATAAAAGAGTAAGTTACCCAGTAATCAAAACCTTTTATACTTTTTCTGTCCCGCCAGAAAATGTCGAGTCCGCTTGCATAGCCATCGCCATTGTTTTGAATATTGGATGCCAGGTTATATGCTCCGTATTGCCAGGTAATTAAATCGCTGTAGGTTTTATAATAGGCTTCAGCCCGAAATAATCTTTTGGAAACATTCCCAAACTGATAACTTAAAATGTAGTGCGTTGCCTTTTCAAAATCAAGCTTGTTTTTCAACTTTAAATAATCGGCTTGTGGCGTTTGATGATATAAACCCCATGCTGCAGAAAGCTGTGCCTTCTCTCCGGTTTTTATCGCTGCCGAAAAACGTGGAGCAACATTCCATTTATTCAGTAAGGTCGAGTATTCAGATCTGATTCCCGGCCGCACAGCAAAGTTTTTACTAAACTTGATTTCTGTTTCCAAAAAAGCTCCAAACAAATGGTCTTTAAAATCCATCGAATATTTTCCCCCCAGTTTTTCATTGTAATCTTGTTGGTAATCATTAAGGGTTTGATTTGCGCCCCAGGTAATTTTAATTCCCTCAGAAACATCGTGGATGATTGAAAAACGGGTTTCTATAATGAACTCTTTTGTATTTACGTCATCCTCATCAAGACCGATCTTATTATTTTGTAATGTGCTTGAAAACCCAATTTTATAGCAGGATTTTTCTGAAAAACAATCACGATAAAAAAGATTGGAATATACCGTGTTTCCTTTATTTGCCAATAACATGTTTTGTGTTTCAGTATTTACCGGAACATGATAAGCAAGTTTTCCCCAGTCTGTTGTGATATAAGCTTTAAACAATCCTGTTGACCTTGTTTTCTGACGAAATATTGCAGTAGCATTGGCTGCTTCAACCGGTTTTTCCCAATCGATGGAGCTATTAAAAATTTTGTCGTAAAGTGCCAGATTCGTGTAGCTACCCGAAAGAGTTAGTGAAGTATTTTGCCATCTTTTTGTGGTATTGGCCTCGGCTCCAACCGACATTAATGAAATACCTGAAACATCTTCCGCTGCCAAATCATTCGAATTTAAAACCAGTACCGAAGAAAGTGCTTGTCCGTATTCGGCAGAATAACCCCCAGAATTAAACATCACCCCACTAAAAAGTGAAGGAGCAAATCGTCCACGCGTTGCCACATCCGGAGTTTTAGAATAATAGGGTTTAGCAGCAAGTAATCCGTCAATATAAGTTTGAGTTTCGTAAGAATCTCCTCCACGAACCAGCAATCGTCCGTCATCAGCAGCTGTCTGTGTGCCCGGCATGGTTCTCATGGCTGCCATAATATCGCCATTGGCAGTTGGGGTTGTATAAATATCCAGTGGCTCCATTACAGAAGCTCTTTTTTCATCGCCGGCTGCAAAATTCCCGGCTGTAATGGTTACTGCGTCAAGAGTATTTACGCTTTCTTTTAAAATTATATTTATCTCTTCATTATTTGGGATAGAAATCTCTTCCTCCCACATTTTATATCCAATAAAAGTGGCTTTAAGTTTTTGGTTCCCATTTTTACTGCTTATAAATTCGAACTTGCCATCACCATTTGTACTTCCTCCTTCATAGGTGTTTTCGATATAAATATTTACACCCGGCAGTGGTTCACCTTTTTCAGTAACTACTTTCCCAAAGATTGTGTTTTGAGCCTGAACTTTAAAAAAGATAAAAAGAAAAAGAATAGTTAAAATTGTTTTCATGGTTACATTCTGATGTTATTTTTTTCTTTAGTACAAATTGATAGTTCAAAATTCCCATGAAATTTTTCACCAATAAAAAGATGCTTACTGAATTGTGGAATTATGGTGATGAACTGATATGAAAATATCGGATTTTTGAATTTATAATCTTAGATTGAATGAATTACGGAGCGTCAAAAGAGACAGTTATCAGTAAAAGATTAGCGGTTCTGAAAATATTTTTTGTACACCCATAAGAATTTGTTAAATCAATTTGAACTTCTTGATTGTTATTCTTTTAATGATGTAAAAAAAGATACTTTTGTCCGACTATTTATGAGTATGATTGTACACTCACAGATAAAAATGAAACTTAAAAAAACAAAATAAAATGGCTGATACACAAAAAACATTATTGATGATACTTGACGGATGGGGAATTGGCAATGGCTCAAAGAGTGACATTGTTGCAACTGCACCCACTCCATTTATGGATTCATTACTCGATAAATATCCACATTCGCAGTTGCTTGCCAGTGGAGAGAATGTTGGTTTGCCCGACGGTCAGATGGGAAACTCGGAAGTGGGTCACCTGAATATTGGTGCCGGCAGAGTTTTATACCAGGATATGGTAAAAATTACACGTGCCATTAAAGACAAATCATTGTGGGAAAATCCGCAAATTTTAAAAGCATACAATTATGCTAAAGAAAACAACAAAAAAGTTCATTTGATTGGATTGATTGGCCCCGGTGGAGTGCATTCTTTAAGCAAACACATGGTAGCGCTGGCCCAGATTGCAACGGATATGGGATTGCAGGATATTTTTGTACATGGTTTAACTGATGGGCGTGATACAGATCCCCGTTCAGGTTATGGATTTATTAAAAATGACTTAAAAGATCTGGAGTCCACCAATGCAAAATTTGCTTCTATTATAGGTCGCTATTATGGCATGGACCGTGATAATAACTTCGACCGGTTAAAACTTGCTTATGATTTATATACCCAGGGGAAAGGTGAAAAATCAACCGATGTTTTGGCTACGGTAAAAGCCTCTTACGATTCAGGCGTAACAGACGAATTCCTGAAACCAATCGTAATGGTTGATAATAATGGTGAACCATTGGCAAAAATAGAAGAGGGAGATGTGGTAATCTGCTTTAATTTCCGTACCGATCGTTTGCGTCAGACGACAATTGCTTTTACACAAAAAAACCTTCCCGAGTATGGTATGCACACCATGAATTTGCAATGGTATACCATGACCACTTACAAGGCCGATTTTAAAGGCATTCATGTAATTTTTGAAAAAGAAAATGTAACCAATACCATGGGTGAAGTGGTTTCAAAAGCCGGATTAAAACAAATTCGAATTGCTGAAACAGAAAAATATGCACACGTAACATTCTTTTTTAGTGGTGGCCGCGAAGATGAATTTGATGGAGAAAGTCGTATTCTGATTCCATCTCCAAAGGTGCCTACCTATGATCTTCAGCCCGAAATGTCGGCTCCTGAAGTTAGAGATGCAATTGTACCAAAACTTGAAAACGGAGAAGCTGATTTTGTCTGTTTGAATTTTGCTAACGGCGATATGGTTGGGCATACAGGTGTTTACGAAGCTGTTTACAAAGCGGTTGAAGCAGTAGATGCTTGTGTAAAAGATGTAGTTGCCGCAGCTCAAAAAGGCGGGTATGATGTAATGATAATTGCCGACCATGGAAACGCTGATAATGCAGTAAATGAAGATGGCTCGGAAAATACAGCCCACTCCCTGAATCCTGTGCCCTGTATCTTTGTTTCAAATAAAGAAGGTATTTCACTTGACAATGGAATTTTGGCAGATGTTGCACCTACGCTGTTAAATGTTATGGGATTGGAAGTTCCCGCAGAAATGACAGGAAAAAACCTTATTAAATAATTCTCAAAAAACAAATGCCAAAAATTCAAATAAATTTCAAAATCTAATTTTCAAATCTCAAACGTTTGTAGTTTGTAAATTAGTAATTGGAATTTATTTGAAATTTGGTTTTTGAAATTTGAAGTTTCTCATCTATGATTGAAATTGGCCGTACCATATTAAGTCGCGATATTTTTGAACAGCAATTTCTTTGTGATTTGTTAAAATGCAAAGGAGCTTGTTGTATTGAAGGTGATTCAGGTGCGCCGCTAACCAGGGAAGAAGCCGAAAAGATTGCAGAAGAATACCCAAAGTTCAAAGATTATCTTTCTGAAATAAATCAAAATGAGATAAAAGAACAGGGTTTTTCGGTGATTGACAAAGATGGTGATTTGGTAACTCCTCTTCATAATAATCAGGAGTGTGCGTACACTTATACCAATGAAAAAGGAATTCTAAAGTGTGCCATTGAAAAGGCATATTCAGAAGGGAAAACAGATTTTCGTAAACCTTTGTCGTGTCACTTATTTCCAGTCAGAATTACGGAATACAAAAATTATGATGCCGTTAATTACCAGCAACTGGCCATTTGTATTCCGGGTAAAGAATGTGGCAAAGTAAACAAACTTCCTCTTTACAAATTTTTAAAAGAGCCGCTTATCAGAAAATATGGAGAAGCGTGGTACGAGGAAGTTGAAGCTACTGCCGATTTTCTTGAAAAGAAAAAATAAATCCAATACAACTCTTCGGATAAATATGTGATTTGTTTCACGAACATAAGAAAGTTATCGGTCCCAGTATCAGTAATTCTCACACTACAAAATACTATCGTTTTTCAAGAACTTAGCATTTTTACGCGTTTTCAATTTTGCGCTCTTTGCGTGAAAAATAAAACCAGTGTTCTATTGTTTTATGGCTTCATGCTTCTGTGCTTCCTACTTCGTGCTTCTTGCTTCTAACTTCCAACTTCTTTCTACCAGGCAAAATCTACAGGATACTCATCAGGATCTAAACCCCATTTGTCAATCAGCCATTTAGCTGCCCGCATGTCATATTTATTCCTGGTATTTGATTCCGCATTTTCTATCATATCTATAACGCCCTCGATTATCTCAGGACTTTTCTCATCGATACAATCAATCACATTTAAAGCATAACAACGCGCAAATTCATTTGGATTTTTTAAAACTGAAAGTAATGCAGTTTTGGCAATTTCTTTTTCTCCCAGGTTGTAAAGTGCTTCAGCAGCAACCGAAACTACACTCGCCGATTTATCTTTTAATGTGTTTTTAAGTGTCTCTTTTTCAGCATTAGCTTTTTCACCTAAAATCAACATACCTGAAGCTCCCCAATAACGAACTGCACTTTCTTCACTTTGCAAATAATTCTTCAAAGTCTCCAGG
The DNA here is from genome assembly GCA_913063265.1 of uncultured Prolixibacteraceae bacterium. Classification (GTDB taxonomy): domain Bacteria; phylum Bacteroidota; class Bacteroidia; order Bacteroidales; family Prolixibacteraceae; genus Draconibacterium. Next base: position 67,456 of record CAJXZG010000009.1, read on the forward strand.
TTTGAAACTTCCCCAAGAGTAGCTATTTCAGCTGCATTCATAATTTCTTCAAGGTTTACTTTTCCTGACCTCATGTAATCGTAAATGGACTCATTACCTACCCTTTCAACCCTGTCCGCTTCCGGTAAAAAACCTGTGTCATAAATACGGGTCACCCATTCCTTGTTTGCCGCACGCATACGTTCTAAAACATCAGCATAATTTTTATCCTTGGCAAGATTGTTAACTTCCCATGGATCATTTTCTGTATCATATAATTCCTCTACAGGTTTTGTCTCCCAGAAAATGCTTTGTATTTCGTTACATTCACCATTCAAATACGCTTTTTCCCATGAAACAATTGAAGGAGCCCGCCATAAGTATTCAAGATGTTGTCCATAAACTCTGTAAGGCATATAATTTCTTATATATCTGTATTTCTGGTCGCGCACGGCACGACTCATATCATACCTTTCATCCATTCTGCCACGAAACATAAATGCATATTCAGGATCTGCTGTTTTTTGTTTTCCTAAAAAAGCACTTCCCTGAAGATATTCAGGTATTTCAATTCCGGTTATACTTAGCAAAGTAGGAACCAAATCGACAAAGCTGATAAGTCGGTCAACCCTGGAGCCTACTTTCTTCTCTGGAAACAGATATTTATATTTTTCCGGGATTCTAACAATAAAAGGCACCCTTGTACCCGATTCGTAAACATATCTTTTACTTCGGGCAAGTACACCACCATGGTCGCCATAGTAAAATACAATTGTATTTTCTGCCAGACCGGCCTCTTCCAGTTCTTTAAGCCATTTTCCAATTTGAGCATCCATATCTTCCACTTTATCATAGTATTGTGCCCAATCATGTTTCATTTCCTTAGTTGCCGGATGATGTGGCGGAATCGGAACCTCATCCGGACTATGCCTTAATTCCTCACTTGGAATAGATTTGTGTATACAACTTTCATGAGAAATAGTTGTATTAAATACAGCAAAAAACGGTTGCCCATCCTTACGATTTTTATAATGAGCTTTGTTATTGCACTCATCCCAGACACTTTTATCATCGAAATTTCCAATATTGTAATCTGTTTTTGAATTGTTAGTGCAGTAATAACCTAATTCACGTAGATATTCCGGATAAGTTTTTACGAGATCTGATTTGGGATATCTGCTTCTCATATGCTCATTTCCCCCTGAACAGGCATAAACTCCTGTTAATATTGTGTTACGTGTTGGAGCACAAACCGGAGCATTGGCATAGGCGTGGGTGTACAAAAATCCTTCTGAAGCCAGTTTGTCGAGGTTAGGTGTAGTGGCAAATTCATCGCCGTAACAACCTAAAAACGGACTGTTGTCTTCACTGGTTAGCCATAAAATATTAGGTAATTCATCAGGAATATTCTCTGTTTTACACTTTGGGAATAATATTGCAGATACGATTAAAAATAAAAATAAAGCGAAATGTTTATGCAGATTGATTCTCATTTGTATAGGTTTAAATTGATTAATTCCGGGTAAAATTAATATTTTGAATTGAACTTCCTTTTATTATGACATGATTTCAACTCTGTTTCCATCGGGATCTAAAACTACACTTTCGTAATATCCATCACCTGTTGTTCTTGGCTCGCTAACCACTTTGTAACCATCCTTTTTTAAAGTTTCAGTTAAGCGATTCACTTTTTCTTTTGAACCAACATTAATCGCAAAATGTATAATTCCGATAAATTGTTTAACCGAGTCGTTTTTTGAGGATGGTATTCTTGGCATTTCCATAATCTCCAGACGACAATCTCCATCGAAGGTTAAAAAATAAGACATAAATTCTTTTGAATGATTGTGGTAAATTTCTGTACTTGAAGCATCAAAATAGTGAATATAGAAATTCCTCATTCCTTCCAGATTTCTTGTCCATATGGCGATATGATCTATTCTCATTTCGACATTTTTTTAGTTGTTTTATCCAAATAGCTTTAATATAAACTCTTCAGGCATCAGAGTTTTTCCATTCATTAAAAAACTGCTCTAAAAACTGTTCCATAAATTTATGTCGTTTTTTTGCTATTTCAATGGCTGTTGCCGTATTTAACCTATTTTTTAGCAACAATAGTTTTTCATAAAAATGATTAATCGTTGGTGCTTTGCCATTTTTGTAACTTTCAAAGGTTTTGTGTAATTCGGGTTTTACTTCAGGAAGGTAAATAGGTCTGTTTTTATTTCCTCCGTATGCAAAAGTTCTTGCAATACCAATTGCTCCAATAGCATCAAGCCTATCTGCATCCTGTACAATTGCAGCTTCAATCGTCGTTACCCTTGTTTCAACACTTGCGCCTTTAAAAGATACCTGTTCGATTATTTCAAGAATCAGTTGTGTGTCTTTTACGTTAATTTTAAGCTTTTTCAACCAGTCGCGAGCTTTGTTACTCTCTTGATTTTGAACCAGTTTCCAGTCATCAACATCGTGTAGCAGTGCGGCCATCTCAACAATAAATCGGTTTCCACCTTCTTTTTCAGAAATTTTTATTGAAAGGTTTCGTACCCGGTTAATGTGCCACCAATCGTGCCCCGAACTGTCTTTTTCAAATAAATTTTGTACAAATTTCTCAGTTTGTTTTATCGCCTCTGTTTCGAACATATCGACTGTTTTGGTCTAAAAATATGATTATTCCATTTCTGAATTATTTAAAAAAAGTTAAACCATTAGTGTTCAATTAGGTTATTTGCTGTAATTCTGCACTTTACAGGATAGGATTAAAACAGTGCGAATCAACAACGCATGAATAAGAATGTTTTTTTATTAGTTTTGCGCGCAAATAAGTTACATGTTGTTTGCAGAGCAAATAATTGGATAAACGAAAATATTTTGGAATGAAGAATACTTCAAATCTTACAATTGCATCGCTTTTTAATGAGTCGGTAAAAAACTTTGCCAATAAAAATTCGCTGGTTTTTGTAGGGGAAGAAAAATATACCTATGGTCAATTGGGCAACGATGTGAATAAAGTTGCCAAAATGCTTAATGACCTTGGCGTAAAAAAAGGAGATAAGGTTGCGATTTTAAGCACCAATATGCCAAACTGGGGAGTGGCATTTTTTGCCGTTGCGATAGCTGGGGCAATTGCAGTTCCTATTTTACCCGACTTTCACGAGAATGAGGTAAAAACGATAATAGAACATTCGGAAACAAAAGTGATGTTTGTTTCTGAGGGACTTTTGGGAAATGTGTCCAAAGAATCACAAAAACTAATTGAGAAATTAATCTTAATTGAGAATTTTGCTATTGTTCCGCCAAAAAGCGCCCTTGAAAATATACAGGATTTACAATCATCATTACCCAAAACAGCCACAGATTTTGTACAGGCCGACGTTGAGGAAGAAGATTTGGCTTCTATAATTTATACATCAGGAACAACAGGGAATTCGAAAGGAGTAATGTTAACACACAAGAACCTTGCATGGACTGCTCAGCAATGTTATACACTCCAGGAGATTAAAAGCAACGATCGATTTTTGTCTATCCTCCCGCTTTCACATACTTTGGAAAATACAGTAGGTTTTCTGCTTCCGGTAAAATATGGTGCATCCATTCATTATTTAAAAAAACCTCCTGTAGCTGCGGTGTTATTGCCAGCCTTACAACAGGTAAAACCTACTATAATGCTATCGGTGCCGCTGATTATTGAGAAAGTTTTCCGCACAAAAATTTACCCGGCATTTCAGAAAAGTGCGCTTACCCGATTTTTATATTCAGTTCCGCCTGTCAGAAAAATTTTGCATAAAGTTGCTTCAAAAAAATTACATAAAACTTTTGGTGGTGCTCTTCATTTTTTTGGTATTGGAGGTGCAAAACTCGACTCAACTGTTGAACGTTTCTTAAGTGAGGGTAATTTCCCATATGCTATTGGTTATGGCTTAACAGAAACTTCACCCTTGCTTGCCGGTGCAACGCCTGGCAAAACAAAAATTGGTTCAACAGGAATTGCAATGGAAGGAGTACAGTTAAGGATTGCTGACGCAGATCCTGTAACCGGAGAAGGAGAAATTCAGGCCAAGGGAGAAAATGTAATGCGTGGGTATTACAAAGCACCAGATATTACAAAAGAAGTTTTTGCCGAGGATGGATGGTTCAGGACCGGAGACCGTGGTTGTTTTGATAAAAACAATATGCTTTTTATTAAAGGGCGGATTAAAACCATGATTGTAGGCGCCAGTGGCGAAAATATTTATCCTGAAGAAATTGAATCTGTTATCAACAAAATGAGGTTTGTTTTGGAATCGCTGGTTGTGGAGAAAAAAGGAAAATTGGTTGCTATGATTCATCTAAATATGGAAGAGATTGAAAGCAATTTCAAACATATGAAAGCTGAGGCGCAACAGTTTTTCCACGATAAATCGGAGGAGATTTTAAAAGAAATACATAAAAAAGTAAACGAAGAGGTAAATAAATTTTCAAGAATACAGCAAGTGGTACTACAACCCAATCCATTTGAAAAAACACCGACTAAAAAAATCAAACGGTTTTTATACGCTTAGCTCAAAAAAATCCGAGTTTATAAAATTGGAAAGTCCTTGCATAGTGGCTTTCCTATTTTTGTTTCAACCCGAATTAAATGCTAATTTTGCAGCCAGAAAATAAAAAGGTTATGGTTACCGAATCGAGATATAGTGCAAGAGGGGTTTCAGCTTCTAAAGAAGATGTTCACGAAGCAATAAAAAACGTTGATAAAGGAATTTTCCCACAAGCATTCTGCAAAATTATTCCTGACATTTTGGGTGGTGATTCGGAATGGTGCAATATTATGCATGCCGATGGAGCAGGCACAAAATCATCGCTTGCGTATATGTATTGGAAAGAAACAGGTGACCTTTCGGTTTGGAAAGGCATTGCACAGGATGCATTAATTATGAATGTTGATGACCTGCTTTGCGTGGGTGCAACTGAAAATATTCTGGTCTCTTCAACCATTGGACGAAACAAAAACAATATTCCCGGCGAAGTTATTTCTGCCATCATCAACGGTACAGAGGAACTTCTTTCTCAATTGAGGGATTTGGGAGTCAGTGTTTATTCAACAGGAGGAGAAACCGCTGATGTTGGAGATTTGGTGCGCACTATAATTGTAGATTCTACCGTAACCTGCAGAATGAAAAGAGCAGATGTAATCTCGGCTGATAAAATATCTGCAGGAGATGTTATTATAGGACTTTCTTCCTTTGGACAGGCAAGCTACGAAACAGAATACAATGGTGGTATGGGAAGCAATGGATTAACATCTGCCAGACACGATGTTTTTGCCAAATACCTGGCCGAAAAATATCCCGAGAGTTTTGATCCTGAAGTTCCAAATGATTTGGTTTATTCCGGTGGTTCCAGGTTAACAGATATAATTGAAGATTTGGGAATTGATGCCGGAAAACTTGTACTTTCTCCAACCAGAACCTATGCTCCTGTAATTAAAGCTGTTTTGGATAAATTTCGCACAGAAATCTCAGGCATGATTCATTGCTCGGGAGGTGCACAAACAAAAGTACTTCATTTTGTTGATAACGTGCATGTTGTAAAGGACAATATGTTTGAAGTTCCGCCATTATTCAAAATAATTCAGGAAGAATCCGGAACCGATTGGAAAGAGATGTATAAGGTATTTAATATGGGTCACAGATTTGAAATTTATACCAAACCAGAGATTGCAGATGAAATAATTGCAATTTCAAAATCTTTCAAAATTGATGCTCAGATAGTTGGGCAAGTTGAACCTTTTGAAGGTAAAAAACTTACCATTAAGACGGATAAGGGAACTTTCTTTTATTAGCTCCATTCCCGCGCAGGCGGGAATCCCATGTTATCCTATGGCAAACTTTTATGTTTACATATTAGCAAGCAAGCCTGATGGCGTTCTTTATATCGGTTTGACTAATGACCTGGAACGAAGATTGAGAGAACACAAAGGAAAAGTTTTAAAAGGATTTACGAAAAGATACAATGTTGATACCCTGGTATATTTTGAAGAACATGACACCTACGATGAAGCTTTTACAAGAGAAAGAAGATTAAAAAAGTGGAATCGTGACTGGAAAATAAAATTAATAGAAAAGCAAAATCCAGGCTGGGAAGATTTAGCAGCACGGTGGTTTTAAATAAGAGATTCCCGCCTGTGCGGGAATGAGGATAAAAAAATAAAATATAATGGCACAATACGAACTACTAAATAAATTCGAATCAATTAAACACAGATTTGAGGAGGTTGAACAACTAATTACCGATCCGGAGGTAATTAACGATATGAAACGGTATGTAAAATTGAATCAGGAATATAAAAATCTTGAGAAATTAGTTACCGTTTTTAAAGAATACAAAAACATGGTCGACAGCATTGAATCCGGAAAAGAAATCCTTGAAGAGGAAACTGATGCAGAATTGCTGGAAATGGCCAAAGAGGAGATTGAATTAGCCGAAACTCAGATTCCGGAAAAAGAGCAGGAAATAAAACTGCTTTTGGTTCCTGCTGATCCCGAAGACAGTAAAAACTGTATTCTTGAAATACGCGCCGGTACCGGTGGAGATGAAGCAAGTATTTTTGCTGGCGACCTTTTCAGAATGTACACCAAATTCTGCGAGAAAAAAGGTTGGCGAATGGAAATCAGCAATGTAAATGAAGGAACATCAGGAGGTTACAAAGAAATTGTAGCAAGTATTTCGGGTGAGAATGTTTACGGGGTGATGAAATACGAATCGGGAGTACATCGTGTGCAGCGTGTTCCGCAAACTGAAACGCAGGGGCGTGTGCATACTTCTGCTGCTACTGTTGCAATTTTACCTGAAGCCGAAGAGTTTGACATCGAACTTAAAGAAAGTGACATCAGAAAAGATACCTACTGTTCTTCGGGACCGGGAGGGCAATCGGTTAATACTACTTATTCTGCAATCCGCCTAACACATATTCCAACCGGAATTGTGGTTACCTGCCAGGATCAAAAATCACAGTTAAAAAACCTGGCAAAGGCAATGATTGAATTACGTTCAAGGATTTATGCCATGGAACATCAAAAATATCTTGATGAAATTTCTTCAAAAAGAAAAACAATGGTTTCCACAGGTGACAGATCTGCAAAAATTCGCACTTATAATTATCCTCAGGGACGTGTTACTGATCACCGGATTAATCTCACATTATACAATTTACAGGCAATTGTAAATGGCGACATCGATGAAATAATCGAGAAACTGATGATAGAAGAAAATGCTGAAAAACTGAAAGAAGCAGAAATTTAATTATAACATATAATAACAATTCGAACTTCGGGCTTCGGACTTCGGACTACCAACTTTGCATTATGAATCAACAACAACTTTTCGAACAAATACAAAAAAAACGCAGCTTTTTGTGCGTAGGACTGGACACAGATATTGAAAAAATCCCATCACATTTATTGGAAAAAACTGATCCAATTTTTGAGTTCAACAAAGAAATAATTGATGCGACAGCAGAATTTACAGTTGCTTATAAACCTAATCTTGCTTTTTATGAAAGTTTGGGTTCGGGCGGAATTGTAAACCTCGAAAAAACTGTACAATATATAAAATCAAATTATCCCGACATTTTTATCATCGCTGACGCCAAAAGGGGAGATATTGGAAATACGTCTAATTTATATGCCCGTGCCTTTTTTCAAAATCAGAAATTTGATGCAGTAACAGTTGCTCCGTATATGGGAGAAGATTCTGTAAAACCTTTTATGGAATACAAAGAAAAGTGGGTAATCCTGCTTGCTCTAACTTCAAATAAAGGTGCTTTTGATTTTCAGTTTCTGAAAGATGAAGAAAGTGGCGATTTGCTTTTTGAGTCGGTGCTAAAAAAATCACAAAACTGGGGTACTGAAGAAAACCTGATGTACGTTGTTGGTGCAACCAAAGCTGAAAAGTTAAAGGAAATTCGGGAGATCGTACCTAACCATTTCCTTTTAGTTCCGGGAGTTGGAGCCCAGGGAGGCAGTTTGCAGGAAGTTGCACAAAATGGGTTAAACAGTAAATGTGGTTTATTGGTAAACTCTTCCCGTGGTATAATTTATGCTTCTAAAGGAAAAGATTTTTCAGAAAAAGCCGGAGAAGCAGCAAAAGAAGTTCAACTGGAAATGGAAAAGTTATTGCAGGAAGCCAATCTACTTTGACAATTCAGTTATCATTTTTAATATTTAATCTGAGCTGGTGTTACACAATAAAGGTATTTAGTACGATCAATAGTAAACATAGGTAAAACCATCATCTCGTTTTACCGGATAATCAGCAATATTATATTCGTAGTTATATTCCATTGTGCGGTTTGCATCAGGATCAGAATAAATGATATAGGTCTCTTTTACAACATTGTTTTGGTTGGTATTTTTCCCCGGCATCATCAAAGCTCTAAATGATAAATACGGATTATGCTTTTCATCGAATTCGTAAGTTCTTGTTGATTGCAGGCTTGATGTCCCATCTTCACTGATAAAGTAACGATCTTGTTTATTCAGGTTACCTTTGCTATCATAAAAATAATCATCGTAAACAGATTTTTTATTTTCATAATATGAAATTCGGCGTTCAATTCTTTCATCCATGTTATAAATAAAAGTATCAATAGTAATTTCGCCTCCGTTTAACCTGTACATTGTCCTTTTTTTTAGTTTACCCGAGGCATGATATTCAAAAGTGTAATAATTGTCTTTTTCTGTATTGTCAGGAGAAACCCATTCAGTCCTTTGCATTGCTTCATTTAATATTTCAAGGCTGCTGCTCGCTATTCTTTCATCCCGGTAAAAGTCGGATTGAATAAGCTGATTTGCTGAATTATAGGTATGTTTCGAATAATGGAATTTACTCTTCTCCTCGGCAATTAATCCTGCATTTGTGTAAGTATATTCAAAACTTAGTTCATCTTCAATAAAAACTTGTTTCAGCAAATGCAACTTATCAGGATCGTCTGATAAAACCTCATCGCCACAGGAGAAGCAAACAAGTACAATAATAAATGTGAATAAGGAAAAATAGTTTTTCATCATAATTCGGTTAGATTCATTCTTGATTTCAAAAGCAAAAATATTTGTAATTAATAAAAATAATTTGAATCTCAATTAAATACTTATTTTTGATTCAAGAAAAGAGAAATTTTCCAATTTAAACCTAATCTTATGAAAAAAATCTCGATTAATCTATTATTGCTTATTATTATTTCATTGTTTTCCTGTACCCGGAAGGAGAATGAAAATAGACAAAAAAATCAACAGCCTAATTTTGTAATTGTATTTATAGATGACATGGGTTTTGGAGATATCGGCACCCAGGGAGTTACAGGGTGGACCACTCCAAATCTGGATAAAATGGCTGCAGAAGGAATGCGTTTTACCAATTTTTATTCAGCCCAACCGGTTTGTAGTGCTTCACGTGCCGGATTATTAACAGGTTGTTATCCAAACCGTATCGGTATTTCCGGAGCGTTATTTCCATATCACGAGGTTGGTTTAAATCCAAAAGAAACAACCATTGCTGAAATGTTAAAAGAAAAAGGTTATGCAACCGCTATTTTCGGGAAGTGGCACCTGGGGCACCATAAGGAATTTCTTCCGCTTCAACACGGTTTTGACGAATATATTGGCGTACCATATTCTAACGATATGTGGCCTTTGAGCAATACAGGCAAAAAACTTCCTGAAGGCCATGGACGGTTAGACTACCCGGATCTACCTGTAATGAAAGACAATAATGTACTATTTACGATTACGGATTGGGAAGGTCAGGACACCTTAACAACCCTCTATACGGAAAAAGCAGTTGAATTTATCAACAAAAATGCCGACAATCCTTTCTTCCTTTATGTGCCGCATACCATGGCGCATATTCCTTTAGGAGTTTCGGATAAATTCAGAGGGAAAAGTGAGCAGGGTGTGTATGGCGATGTAATGATGGAAATAGATTGGAGTGTGGGTGAAATTGAAAAGGCTTTGGTAGCGAACGGAATTGCAGAAAATACAGTAGTCATCTTTACAACAGACAACGGCCCCTGGCTGAACTTTGGCAATCATGCCGGATCATCAGGTGGATTACGCGAAGGGAAAACAACCAGCTGGGAAGGCGGACAACGTGTTCCGTTTATCGTAAAATGGCCGGCTGCAATTCCGGCAGGAACTATTTGTAACCAGTTGGGATGTGCCATAGATATACTTCCAAGTTTTGCTGAAATTGCTCAAGCTTCGTTGCCAGATTTAAAAATTGACGGAGTTAGTCTGGCAGAATTATGGAAAGGAACTACAGATGCCAGCCCACGTGAAGATATATGGTTTTATTTTGGAAAAAACAATCTTAACGGTGTTCGTAAAGGAAACTGGAAACTTGTGCTTCCTCACACCTGGCAATCTTACAATACAAAGCCGGGGATGGATGGTGAAGGCGGTCGCAGAATAAGTATGAAGGTCGAAAAACCTGAATTATATAATATGATGCGCGATCCCGGAGAACAGTATAATGTTATTGATTACAATCCTGAAAAAGCTGCCGAATTGATGAAGGTTGTTGAAAGTGCAAGGGCCGAACTTGGTGATTTAAACGTTGGGATTGCAGAAGGAACGGGAAACCGTAAGATTGGCAGAAAATAATATTTATTATAATCTGGTCAATCTTTAGCAAAATAAAAAACTTAAATAAATTGAAATGACCACACCATTTCTTCTTTTTATTGTTATTTCAGCAGTTGCAATATTGCTAATAATGGTATTGAAATTAAAAGTTAGTGCATTTATCTCACTTTTAATAACAGCCATTTACGTTGGAATAATTGCAGGAATGCCATTAAAAGAAGTTACAAAAGCTATCCAGGACGGTATGGCCGGAACCCTTGGATTTGTGGCAACAGTTGTAGGTTTGGGAGCAATTTTTGGCCAGATGCTCGAAAGTTCGGGGGGTGCAGAATCTTTGGCTCATTACCTTTTAAAAAAGTTTGGAAAAGACAGGGCATCATGGGCAATGGTAATTACCGGATTTATTGTTGCTATTCCGGTTTTCCTCGATGTCGGTTTTATTATTCTTGTCCCGATAATTTATGCTTTGGCGAGAGACTCCAAAAGATCTTTACTTTATTATGGTATACCATTGCTGGCAGGACTGGCAGTTACTCATAGTTTTATTCCTCCTACTCCTGGTCCGGTTGCTGTTGCCGATATCATCAATGTTCAACTCGGCTGGGTGATTCTGTTGGGAGTAATACTGGGATTTCCAACGGCAGTTATTGCCGGTCCGGTTTTTGGTAAATACATTTCAAAAAAAATCCATATAGAACCACCAAAAGAGTTTCAGGTAACAAAAAAAGAATATGACGAAAACAACCTCCCTCCATTCAATTTAATAGCTATAATTATCGCGGTTCCTTTACTTTTGATTTTAGTAAATACTTTTACCGGATTGGCTGTTACCAAAAATGTTGTTTCAAAAACAATTTTTACTGATATACTGGAATTTATTGGACATCCCTTCTCCGCATTAATAATTGCTACATTGCTGGCGAGCTATTTTCTTGGAATAAAACGTGGAATGGAAAAACAAAAAATCCTCGATTTAAGTACAAAAGCACTTGGACCTGCCGGGATTATAATTCTGATAACCGGTGCCGGTGGAGTTTTAAAACAAATCCTGGTTGACAGTGGAATCGGAAAAATTATGGCCGAATCAATGGCCGATTCCGCTTTACCACCAATATTACTGGCATGGTTACTTGCTGCTGTTGTAAGGGTTACACAGGGTTCAGCAACGGTTGCGATGATTACAGCTGCCGGAATTATTGCACCGGTATTAAGCGAATTTGGATTAAACGATCCACAAAGGGCTTTGGTGGTTCTTTCTATTGCCTCAGGCGCAACTCTTCTTTCGCATGTAAATGATAGTGGTTTTTGGCTGGTAGGAAAATATTTTGGAATGACCGAAAAACAAACCCTGCAATCGTGGACAGTTATGGAATCGATAATTGCGGTTTGCGGATTGGCTTTTACACTTTTAGCAAGTATGTTTTTTAGATAATAAGTTCAGAGATACCAGCATGCTGAAAATTAATCAATACAAATCTCTCAATACTGAATACTTAAAATGAATTTTACTTTTAAACATTTTCATGAACTTTCAGTAGAAGAACTATACAATATTCTTCAGCTCCGTTCCGAAATTTTTGTGGTTGAACAAGACTGTGTATATAATGATTTGGATGGTTTGGACAAAACGGCTATCCATCAGTTTGCAATAAGAAACAATACAATTGTAGCTTATTCAAGGTTATTAAAACCCGGAACGAGATTTCCGGATTATTCTATTGGAAGAGTGGTTGTAAAAAAATCCGAACGGGGAACAGGACTTGGAATTAAAATGATGGAGGAAGCCAAAAACTTTATTGTAACAGAATGGGGAGCGACTCAGATTAAAGTAAGCGCGCAAAAATATCTGAAAAAATTTTATAAAGATTTAGGTTTTGAAGTTGTAACTGAAGAGTACCTGGAGGATGGAATCCCGCACTTTGGCATGCTATATCAATACAAAAAATAACAACTGTTACCCGAACTTAAAATATCATTTCTAAAGATTATCAATTTTTAAAGACGATTTCGCCGGAACAATTTTCCCATTCAAAATAAAATCCTTGTCTCCAAAATTTACAATTGCCTTTTTCCCTGATGAAAAAATCGTTTCCTGAACCTTATGGTCTTCAGTTACAAAACGATGGGAAACCAATTCATCATATTGTATTTGTTGCAACCATGGCCCCAAATTTTTATAACTTTCAATAAAAGTAAGTTTAAATCTTTCCCATCTGTAACGGTCGAGGCACCATAAAGGAGCTGTGCCATACAGAATATCAAACAAATCCTTTTTCCACCATATGCCAGGCATACTATGACTGTTATCGTCCCATCGCCATGTTGTTACTATGGAACCATGATAAACCAACTGGTAAAGGGGTACGCGTATTTTTTCATTGATCGCCCATTTCATATAATATTCGTCGGCCACATATTCTCCAACCATTATGGAAGGCCGTGAAGGGTTTCGCCAGTCGCCCATGTAATAAATTGTACCTTCCTTTTCCCTGTTTGGCGAACTATATAACATATGATGTAGTGTGGTCATACCGTGTGCATACGCGGTGCTTGCAATCCCATAATCCGCGCCCCATTCTACTCCCACAATCTGATTGTATTTATCTTCAAAAAAACGGTTCATTGCAATCACTGCTTCTTTATACTCAGTTCGTGTCAGAGGATTTTTGTTCCCGTAATCCTCAAAAATCCCACTTGCCTGATAACCATCCAAAAAAAAGGATTCATGAGGATAAATTTTCATTTCCCGATCTGTGCGCAGCTCAGGAATAAGTGACAGCACCGTCTTCGGATTTGTATCGTATCCAAAACCCGAATAATGATATCCTCCGTCTTTTTCAACCAATGCCACATCGTGAAACAAGCCCGGGAACCGGAAACGGTTTAAATATGTACCTTTTGTATTGGAGGGGTCAATTACTCCTGTGGTATCCCGCAAATGTACATCGCGAAACAACTCATAAACTCCCGACAGATATCCCAATTCTTTAATTTTATTATCATAGCCGATTTCAGGATATGGCGGGTGGTTTGGATTCCATAAAATAAAAGCCTTTTCAATTCCTGCTTCTTTCATTTCATGTGCAAAATCAACTTCTCATGCTTCATCCCAAAGGTAAATATGCACTGCTCCTATCATTTTTTCTATAGCGGGAAACCTTTTCTGTTTTTCTTTTAATGTAGGCGGAACTTCATTTTTAGCCCATACATAATCGCGATAAGTTTTACATTGCGCCACATAACCCCCTTCATTAAAAAAATGATAGCTAATTTTCCGATTATATCCGAAATTCCCTTTTTGCGAAATCCATAATGGCTCAAAAGAAATCAGTCTGTTATAAGATTTTACCCATATTTCACAATCATCAGGGGTTTCAACAACTGCCATGTAACCCGTTTTAAAATCTGTATCGGTTACTCCCATCCATGGCATCGACAATCCCCGCATGGAATGCATAATTTGCCTGCCGATTCCATATTCGGTGTCATCGGCCCGAAGTAAAAAACCTTCACCATCGGTAAAAACCAGGTAATGATTTTTATCGGGAGTTTGAAAAGCAGGCGGGGATGACAATTTTTCAAACGGCAGTTTTTCTTCCGCAATGAGTTCAAACTCCAAAGCCGAAGATTCTGTTAGTGCTATACTCACTTCTAAATTATATTCCCCTGAAAAATTTACACGAAGCTTTTTCCCATTCTGCACAGTTTTTTCAATCCGTATATTATTTGTCAATTCCAGCTGTTGCCAGGTTTTATTACTGCGTTTGTCTTTTACCGAAATAAGAGCGGTTTTATCATTAAAACGAACTTCAAGATTATCGTCGAGAATCAACCATTCTTTGGAGAATCCTGAGAATGCAAATAAAACTATCAGAATTGTAAAACTTATTTTCATCATAGATTTGGATTATTTTGATTGATAAATTAAAATCCCGAGACTCCTTATATCAATTCAATACTATCACTTTTTTTGTGAACGAGATGTCTTCATTTGTAATCATCAAAAAATATATCCCCTCTTTAAGAGCCCGAATATCAATTAAAAAATTTTCAGGTTTTGATTTGCAAATAAACTCACCACTTAAAACAATTGTGCCGTTTAGATTTATCAGCGAATACTTAAAGTATTGAAAATCTGCACTTTTTTGAATTTTAATGTTCAAAAATTGATTGGTTGGAATTGGATAAACCAAAATTCCAGATGCCCTTTTTATAAATGCCGAAGTATGAATAAGCTCCTCCTCAAATTCATAAGCTCCAATATCTGGTGTACCTCCTAAAAATCTTGATATTCCATTGATATCAGATTCACTAAAAAAACCTGTTTCGTTTTTACCTGCATTTCTGGCCGGGCTAGTTTCCTGCAAACGTAAATCAGGACTTGCAAGATTGGAATTTATAAATTCCGGATTTTTACCAACAATATCGCTTTCGTCTTTAAAACTTATATTGGTACCTGATGCATTGTAAATCAGGTTATTTCCATAAGTAATATTTGTAGGAGACTGGTATTTCCAATTGGCCCGTTCTCCTGTTCGGGCATACTTAATGTTATTAAAAATACGGATATTAGATGCATTTTGAACTGTAATTTCACCATCCGATATTTCGGGACTTTTACCATTAAAATAACTGGTGTTGTTAATAATATCCACATTTGCACTTTCGTATACATGAATACCTCGGCCTCCGTTGTTGTAAACCACATTGTTTTCAATAAGGGTTTTGCCGGTATAAGAAGCAATAGACAAACCCTTGTTGTTCTGGGAATCAACAATAATCCCATTTCCGTCATAAATTTTACAGGGCCCGACCCAGGGCACAAAAAGTTGATTGCCATGAACAATATTATTTCTGATAACCATTGAGTATTCTCCTGATTCATGATTATCGTAATTCCATGATGAAAGGTTAGAAATTCCACTGTTCCCGTATATGGTGTACCAGCAGTTGTTATAAATGTGGTTATTTTCATAACGTATATAATCGGCTTCCATACTTGCAATTCCTGCACCTGCGCATTCAAATATTTCGCAGTTGGTTACGCTTATATGATGGACATGTTGTCCATTGTTCCTGCCTTCAAGTGATATTCCCGAACCGTTAAATTTTGGATCAACTTTCCCTCCGGGATCCTGGCAGCTACCGGGTTGTTTTAATGCATCTTCAAGAGTCAGATTCTGGCTGTAACCCTGAATTGTAAGTCCATTTATCACAATATCATGGGCCCCATCCGCAATATGAATTCCTGCCCATTTATACTCATTCATCTTTAACAATGGTTGGTGATCCTGAAAGTTGGTAATTACAATTGGTTTTTCTCTGGTTCCCGATGCCCTTAAAGCCAAAATAGCAAACGAATTTCCTCCGGTATATGTTCCATTCATCACAAAAATAGTATCTCCGGGCTTTAAAAATGTGGTACTCCACGAAAACCAAGACAATGTTTTTTTTGCTGCTGAAGGCGATTTGCCACTAAAAGAATCATTGCCCATATCAGAATTAACGTAATAGTTGCTTGCAAATAATGGTATGGCAAAAGCCATTAATGCTATGAAAATTAGAATTTTATTCAGGTTCATGTTGGTTTATGTATATCGACTAAAATTACTAAAAAGTAACATTGTTAATTTTCGCATAATTTAGAAAATTAAAAACTATTCTGAAGGAGTAAGATACTTTTTTAAACGCAAAAGATTTATATCTGTGAATTTTAGAGACTGTTCAAATTATGAATACTAATAGAAATATTTCAAAATACTAATCCCATAATTCACTACTGATGTGATTCATTTGGAACGTCCTGTTCTTACAAGCCGGACAGATTGCCCTTTTCAACCTATGAATATTGGTGAGTTTTAATCTTGAACGACAGTGTTTACATCGAAATTCGCTTTTATGTATAACTTGTTCATTATTAAAAACTGTAACCTCTGTTTTATCCTGAAGAATTTTGCATTTCGGACATTTATAAATTTGAAATCCTGCCTTTAAAAACAAGTCATCTGTAGTCTCAGCCAAAGTTTTTAGTAATCGATGAGTTTTGTAATGGAACAACTTTTTACCTTGTTTCAGATATTCATTTAAAGGTTGAGAATGAATTAAAAATCCATGTCCCTGGTTAAAATCCTGTTCAAATCCACACCTTTCGCAACGGTAATTATATGCATGTCCCATGTTTTGCGCTTTTCCTTTAAAGTTAGTTAAAATGTATTGATATTAAATCAATTAAATTCAACAAAAGCAGTATATTTATAAGTACAAATCAAACTTTTACGTCTCAATCCTGTTTATCAATAAAACTAAAAATTCAATTTAGATGAAACTTAAAATCTTATCTTTTGTATTATTTACTGTAATTTCTGTAATTGCTTTTACACAATCTGGCGCAACTCTTTCGGTTGGCGACAAAGCACCTGTTTTTAAAACACTGGCCGACGATGGCAGTATGTGGAATGTAAAAGATTTCCTGGGTAAAAAGAATA
This sequence comes from uncultured Prolixibacteraceae bacterium, assembly GCA_913063265.1. Lineage (GTDB taxonomy): Bacteria > Bacteroidota > Bacteroidia > Bacteroidales > Prolixibacteraceae > Draconibacterium. The sequence goes on from CAJXZG010000009.1 coordinate 84,539, forward strand.
TCGTTGTATATTTCTATCCGGCGGCAATGACAGGTGGTTGTACAAAACAAGCCTGTGCATATCGCGATATGAAAACCGAAATTGATGAAGCGGATGCGGTTGTAGTTGGTGTTAGTGGCGATAACGTTGAGGGATTAAAGCTTTTTAAAAAAGCTGAAGATTTAAACTTTACATTACTTTCGGATGAGTCGGGCGAGATTGCCAAAAAATTTGGAGTACCAATCCGCGATGGAGGAAAAATTACCAGGGAAGTGGGTGGCGAAAGTTTTGATTTGGTGCGGGGAGTAACAACCAATCGCTGGACTTTTATAATCGACAAAAAAGGTAAAATTGCTTACAAAGATGAACAGGTAAATGCTGAAAAGGATACAGAGCAGGTTTTAGAATTTATAAAGAATAATTAATACATTTACAGTATTACAAACCCAATTAAGTTATTTCAGATGAAAAAATTCAAACTGATTTTTCTATTAATATTTGTTAGTTCGTTATTCTTAACTGTTAAAACCTATGCCCAAGCCGAAATAGTTATAGGCAAAGAAGTAGTTTTTTATGACAAAGATAAGAATCCTCATAGTTCTATTAGTTCCAAAACTACTCTTACACCTTCTGGGAACATCGTCAAAACTGCATACTTCCAGTTACCTGATAAACATGACCTAATTCCGGAAAAGGGAAAAACTTTTGTTGCAGCCAAAATCACTAGTGCTGATATTGATGGTAATGAAGTTACCATGTACGATATTAATATTGGAATTGACAAAACCGGTAAATTTAAAATCACCTACCATTCAAATGGTGCAGGTACCGTATTCCCTGCAAAATACAGGATTTGGTTTCAATAAAATTACCAAAGGCGAAATTGCCACAAATTTTATTTAAAAGAATTATTCGAAAAACTATCTTTGCCCAAAATTAAAAAATTGCAGGCAAAGCAGTTTCTTGAATATTTTCAGGGGCACCAAGATTTCAAAAATTTAGTTGAAAAAAGCACTGCCCCCCCCGGTGAAAAATTTCACCTGAAGGGGCTTATTGGCTCCGCGAAAACCATTTCAATAGCCAATCTTTTTCTAAGCTCCTCCAAAAACATTATTGTTCTTTTAAACGATAGAGAAGAGGCAGCCTATTTTTTCGATGATTTAAATAATCTGGGTTTATCGGCAAACACACTGTTTTTCCCGGCTTCGTACAAACGATCAATTCAGTATGGCCAGCCAGAGCAGGAAAATATACTTCAAAGAACCGAAGTTTTAAACAAGATTTCGGTAAATAAAAACCCATATATCATAATCTCATACCCCGAAGCGTTAGTTGAAACCGTTATTTCAGAATCTGGTCTTAAAACCAACACGTTGGGTATAAATAGAGGAGATAAAATTTCGACTGATTTTCTCAACGAGTTTTTATACGAATACGGTTTCGAAAGAGTGGATTATGTCTATGAGCCAGGACAATTTTCTGTGCGTGGAAGTATAGTCGATGTGTTTTCATTTTCACATGATGATCCTTATCGTCTTGATTTTTTTGGCGAAGAAGTTGAGTCGATCCGAAGTTTTAATATCGACAACCAAATTTCGAAAGATACTTTTGAAAATATTACAATTGTTCCTAACATTCAAAACAATGAGATAGAAGGCAACAGGGTTTCTTTGGCAGAATTTATTCAGTCTGAAAACCTATGGGTAGGTAATAATCTCAACCAGTTTTTTGACCATGTTACTGAAATTCACCGACAAACAATTATTGCAAAATCCGAAGAAGATTATATTCAGGCAAGTATTGTTTCGGGAGAGCTTATAAAATCTCAGATTCAAAAATCTAATGTTTTGGAAATGGGAACCGATTTGGCCTTTGAAGCAACCAAAATTGTTGAATTTTCAAATTCGAAACAACCTGTTTTTAATAAGAATTTTGAACTTTTAGGTGAAAACTTAATCGATTATAGAAAAAAGGGATACGAACTTTTTATCCTTTCAAACCAGGAAAAACAAATTGAAAGGTTACAATCCATTTTTAAGGATACCGATGTAAAAGTCGATATTAAACCCGTGAATTTTATTCTGCATGAAGGTTTTATTGACAACGATCTAAAAATTTGTTGTTATACCGATCATCAGATTTTTGAACGTTATCATCGTTTTAAACTAAAAAACCGAAAAGCGGAACGGGAAGCGATTTCGTTAAAAGAGCTAAATAAACTTCATCCCGGAGATTTTGTGGTTCATATCGACCATGGTATTGGAAAATTTGCTGGTCTTGTAAAAGCTGAAGTGGGAGGCAAAATGCAAGAGGCAATTCGGCTGGTATATAAAAACAACGACTCTTTGCTGGTAAGCATTCACTCTTTGCACCGTATCTCAAAATTTAAAGGAAAAGAGGGTACCGAGCCAAAAATAAACAAGCTTGGAACCGGTGCATGGCAAAAAATGAAAAGTCGCACCAAAGCTAAAGTTAAGGACATTGCCAAAGAGTTAATTGCCTTGTATGCAAAAAGAAAATCGGAAAAGGGATTTGCATTTTCAGCCGATACTTATTTGCAAACCGAATTGGAAGCCTCATTTATTTATGAAGATACTCCTGACCAGGAAAAAGCTACAATCGCTGTAAAAGAGGACATGGAAAAACAAATTCCGATGGATAGGCTGGTTTGTGGCGATGTTGGTTTTGGCAAAACAGAAATTGCAATCAGAGCGGCTTTTAAAGCCGTTGCCGATAGTAAACAGGTGGCAGTTTTAGTGCCGACAACAATTCTTGCTTTTCAACATTTTAATACTTTTTCTGAACGACTGGAAAATTTTCCTGCAAGAATAGAATATGTTAGCCGTTTTAAATCAGCTGCCGAAATTCGGGCAACCCTAAAAGACCTGAATGAAGGAAAAATTGATATTATTATCGGGACTCATCGTTTGGTGAGTAAAGATGTAAAATTTAAAAACCTTGGATTGCTGGTTATTGATGAAGAGCAAAAATTTGGGGTATCGGTAAAAGAAAAACTTAAACAGTTTAAAGCCAATGTAGATACATTAACATTAACTGCCACTCCAATTCCAAGAACATTACAGTTTTCTTTAATGGGAGCCCGCGATTTATCAATTATACAAACTGCTCCTCCAAACCGCTATCCGATAATTACAGAAGTTCATGGTTTTAACGAACAACTTATTCGGGAAGCAATAAATTATGAAGTTGATAGAAACGGTCAGGTTTTCTTTATTCATAACCGGGTACAAAATATCTATGAAGTTGAAGCTACTATAAATAAAATTGTACCGGGAGTAAAAACCGGGGTTGGTCATGGGCAAATGGAAGGACATAAACTGGAAAAAGTGATGCTCGATTTTATGAAAGGAAACTTTGATGTACTGGTTGCTACAACAATAATTGAATCGGGTCTTGATATTCCAAATGCCAATACCATCATAATTAATCATGCCGAAAACTTTGGATTAAGCGATCTGCACCAACTGCGGGGACGGGTTGGACGTTCGAATAAAAAAGCTTTTTGTTATTTAATAACTCCTCCGCTATCGCTGGTTAATGCTGATGCTCGAAGACGATTAAAAGCCATTGAAGAATTCTCAGATTTAGGAAGTGGTTTTAATATTGCAATGCAGGATCTGGATATCCGCGGTGCAGGAAATATGCTTGGAGCAGAACAAAGTGGTTTTATTGCTGATATTGGTTTCGATACTTATCACCGGATATTGAATGAAGCGGTGCAGGAACTAAAACAAGAAGAATTCCAGGGAGTTTTTGAAGATGTGAAAGATGAAAATCAAACTCAGGCATTCCTAAAAATCAACTACGTAAACGATTGCCAGATTGATACAGACCTTGAATTGTTATTCCCCGATGATTATATAAGTGGTACCTCAGAAAGAATGCTTTTATACAGGGAACTCGATAACCTGGAAAATGAAGATCAACTGGAGTTATACAAAAACAGTTTAATTGACAGGTTTGGGAAATTGCCAAAAGAAAGCCGTGAATTACTTGAAGTTGTACAATTGCGATGGAAGGCAATTGAACTTGGTATGGAAAAAATTATTCTGAAGAATAAAATTATGATCTGCTACTTTGTTTCCGACCAGCAATCGAAGTTTTATCAGTCAGAAGATTTTTTAAAAATCGTTCAGTTTATCCATAAATCAGGAAACGGAAAATTAAAGGAGCGAAACAAAAAACTTACACTTACTTTTTCAAATGTGGAAAATGTGGAGACAGCTGATTATATCCTGAAAGAAATTCTGGAATCGGTAAATTAATTTAAATCAAATTTATTTTATGGAATTTCACCCCTTGACTTCCCGTCACTGGATTAATAAACAGGAAAAATTCTATTCAACGGGTGAACTTTAAGTCAACCGGTAAAAGGAATCAGAAAATCGTATTACTATTTTTATAGTAGTTTTATTATAAAAATAGTTGCATATTAAAAATACTTCTACTATGTTTGTAGTAGAAACAAGTTGGAAGACTGAAGACTGAAGTCGGAAGTAACAAGAATTTCATAAATATTTTAAGCAAGAATCCAGTATCAAGTAACCAGTATCAAGTATCCAAAATGAAAACACTTACCAAAGCAGAAGAACAAATCATGCAAATTCTTTGGAACCTAAAAGAAGGTGTTGTAAAAGATGTGGTTGAAGAATTTAACGATCCTAAACCTGCATACACTACGGTTGCAACTGTCTTAAATGTTCTTGAAAAAAAAGGATTTGTTGTACGTAAAAAGGTTGGAAATGTAAATCTTTTTTCACCTGAAATCAGTAAAAAAGAATACACTTCTTTTCAATTTAAATCCTTATTAAGCAACTACTTCAGCGGTTCTTTCCCAAAAATGGCTACCTTTTTTGCACACGAAAACAACCTTGGGATGAAAGAATTGGAAGAGATGTTAAAAATAACAGAAGACGAATTAAACAAGTCAGAAAACAAAGATTAGCTATGGAAACAATATTTTCTTTTTTAATCAATGCCTCGGCTGGAATAGTGCTGTTCTACATCGTTTACTGGATTTTTCTCAGGAAGGAAACTTTTTATACAGCCAACCGTTGGTTTTTGTTAACAGCCTTATTAACAGCGATTCTAATTCCTCTTTTCCCTGTAAAATATTCAGTTTTTATAGAGATGGAATCCACCAAAACAACGTTCAATTCCATTACCGATACCTTTAAAAATATTCCTGCCATGGGTGGTTCAGAATTTGAAAGCTCTGGTTTCTCCTGGTTACAAACAATTTTTCTTGTTTACATAACAGGAGTTGCAATATTCATTTTACGACTGATTTCTCAAACAATCATTCTGATTCATTTAATGATTAAATACAGAATTAAATCGTTAAACGGAGTTCGTATAGTTGAAAATGAGAAATACGGACTACCCTTCTCGTTTTTTAATGTAATTTTTATCAACCCGAAATTTCATACACAGGACGACCTGCCGGAAATTCTGGCTCACGAAAAAGTGCACATTCGTGAGAATCACTGGTTCGACCTGCTTTTTATAGAACTGTTAACAGTCATCTTTTGGTTCAACCCATTTATTTGGTTCTTTGAACGATCTATCAAACAAAACCATGAGTATCTGGCCGACAAGGGTGTTCTTGCGCAGGGACACGCTGTGGCCCGTTACCAGGCTTTATTAATTAACCAGTTAATGGGCATGCAGATTATTGGTATTACCAACAACCTGAATTTTGCCCTTAACAAAACTCGATTAAAAATGATGACGAAAAAGAAAACTCCCCGTATCCTCGGGATGAAATTTTTGTGGGCTTTGCCTGCTGTTGCGCTCTTACTTTTTGCTTTTGCTGAACCAAGTTACCGTGCAAAAGAAGTAAATCCACGTGGCAATAATTTAGCAATAACAAAAGATACCAACAATAAAACAGCTAAAGTTGTTGGCTTTGTTGTAGATGAAAACGGAGATCCTCTTCCCGGGACTTCAGTGGTAATTAAAAACGGAACAACGGGAAGAGTAACTGATATGCAAGGTAAATTTGAATTAGACGTTCCTGAAAATTCATTATTGGAAATAACATTTATAGGAAAGTCCACAATTGTGGAATCTTTCTCTGACCTAACATCAGGTAAAATAAAAGAAGGTGTTTATTACCGCAAGTACAAAATGAAAGATAATGTTATTGTCATTGATACGGATGTTCCACCACCACCTCCACCTGCTTCAGCTAAAGATGCCGGTGATGCGCCTCCACCACCGCCTCCACCTCCTTCCCCAAAAGGTGAAAAAGAAGTATTTTATATCGTTGAAGATATGCCACAATATCCCGGTGGGTATTCTGAACTGGTTTCCTATGTGAAACAAATGCAAAAGAAAATTGCCGTTCAGAAGAAAGTTTCCGGCAAGGCACAAGTGTCATTTACTGTCAATACAAAAGGCAAAGTTGACGATATTAAAATAGTTGAGAAAGATAATGACATGGCGGCTAAAGGAGCTTACATTATTGCCAAAGAGATGGCTGACTGGACACCCGGTAAACAAAGAGGAAAACCGGTACCGGTGAAATACCTGTTACCTGTAGAATTTAAATAGAAAACAGAAAAACAGTAGTTAGTTACCCGGATGATTTTAACCATCCGGGTAATTCTTTAGCTTGAAATAACTAATTTTTAATTAGCGGTTCAAGAATTTGAATATTTTCTTCTGCTGCATCACTCAAAACAGACTTTACATTTTTACCCATAAATCTGGAATATAATCCCGAATTCAGCATCGAAAAGTACGTTTTACAATCCCGCTCGTAAACTGCTATCCTGCAGGGCATCATTGCCGAAGCCATTCTTTCCTGTCCACCCGAAAGAATTTTTTGGGCATGCTCAGGTTTGCACATAGAGAATACTTTTACAGGCTCCACTTCAAAACCATGTTTTTTCATTGTTTTTTGTAAATCATATTGATGCGGTATACTCCAGTTATTTTCTTTTGCAGAGACTTCAATTGCTTCAACTGTTTCGTTAAAATTTAACTTACTTTCATATACCAAAAATGTGTTTTTTGGTGCGAATGTGGCAATTAACAAAATTGTTAAAATAACTCCTGCAACCAAACCAGCCAGAAATGTTGTTCCTTTTTTCATACGTATATAATTTCAAATTAGTGAACTAAAATTTTCGTTTCAACCGGGATTTTCAATCCAGGCCAGCAACGACATGGAATTCGCATGAAAATTTACTCATTTCTATTGGTGTTTAAAATAATCATGCTCATTTCATGGTGTTATTAATAATTTTATTCTCTTTTAACGAGATTCTAAATTATTTGTTTGATAAAAAATTTCGATTCGTAATTCGATAATTTTGATGTACTTATAGTAATTCTTTAAAACAGGTTTTAGGTATAAACAAAAAAAATTCCATCCTTTTGTTTGGTGGTTTATAACCGCCATTTTAGCAGCGGTTACAAATTGCTGATCCCATTAATACAAACCTTCCACAGAAAGATATCTTTCACCATGGTCGTAAGAGAACGTCAGAATTCTTGAACCCTCAGGTAATTCTTTAATTTTTTTGGCAACCGCTGCAAATGAAGCTCCCGAAGAAATTCCTACAAATATTCCTTCAAGTTTAGCTGCTTTTTGGGCATATTCAAAAGCCTCATCTTTGCTTACTGTTACAGTTCCATCCAATAAACCTGTTTTTAGGTTTTCAGGAATAAAACCTGCACCAATTCCCTGGATTGGGTGCGGCCCCGGCTGGCCTCCACCGATTACCGGACTTGCTTCAGGCTCAACCGCAAACACTTTTATATTTGGAAATTTCTCTTTTAAAACTTCGGCAACCCCGGATATATGACCCCCTGTTCCAACACCGGTTATTAAATAATCAATCCCTTCCGGAAAATCTTTAATTATTTCCTGCGCCGTATACTTGCGATGTACATCAACATTTGCCGGGTTGTCAAACTGAGAAGGGATCCATGAATTGTTATTTTCAGAGGCCAGTTCTTCTGCTTTAGCAATGGCACCTTTCATTCCTTTTTCTCGTGGCGTCAACACCAACTCTGCCCCTAGTGATGAAAGTACTTTTCTGCGTTCGAGGCTCATTGACTCCGGCATAGTTAGAATTAGTCGATACCCTTTTACTGCTGCAACCAATGCCAGTCCAATTCCTGTGTTACCTGATGTTGGTTCAATAATCACGGAACCGTCTTTTAAAACTCCTCTTTTCTCTGCATCATTTACCATCGAAAGGGCTATCCTGTCTTTTATACTTCCTCCCGGATTTGTCTTTTCAACTTTTACCCAAACTTCATAACCTTCAGGATATAAGCGGTTAATTTTCACATGAGGCGTGTTGCCAATGGTCTCCAAAATGTTTTGAACTCTCATAATTTTTGTTTTAAATCGGTTAAAAAAAAAGCTCTCCTGGATTAAGGAAAGCCTTTCATATTCTTAATAATAATCTGTTTCGGTTATTGATATGAAAAATACTTTCCTTCCTCATTTAGGAAACAACACATACAAGTATTTTTCATAAACATTCTCATTTACACTTTCATTATTTAAAGAGATTTACGTATGAAACAATAAAATCAAAAAAAAGTTCTGAAAAATAAAGATTGATTTCTAGTGAATTTAATTTTTATAGCGTAACCACTTTATCAATTCTTTAAAGTTTACTTTTTTGCCGTACATTAATAAACCAATCCGATAAATTTTAGCTGCTCCCATCAAAGCACCTATGGTTGTCAGAACCAAAAGTCCCATTGATAGCAATAACTCCCAGACAGGAATTCCATAAGGTATTCGAGCCAGCATTGCAACGGGTGCGGTAAATGGAATAATTGAACCCCAGAATGCAACAGGCCCTTCCGGATTCTTCGCAATGATAAATAATAGCATTATAGAAAGAATCAAGGGTAAGGTAATAGGAAACATAAGCTGTTGTGAGTCCTCATCGTTATCGACTGCCGCACCAACTGCGCCAAACATGGCACTGTATAAAAAATAACCTCCAAGAAAATAAAAGACAAAAGAAAAAAGTATTAACGGAATATTCAGGTTTCCAACCATTTCCATAATCTCCATTACTTTATTAGGCTCAGCAGCCTGTACAATTGCAGGATTCATTTGTCCTTGCGATTGCATAATACTTTCTCCCATTTGCTGGGTTGTTTCCGGAGCAAACACTCCCTGTAACACAAATGTGGTTACAACTCCAAGAACCACCCAAATTGCGACCTGAGTTAATCCAACCAAAGCAGTACCAAAAACCTTACCTACCATTAGTTGACTTGGTTTTACAGAAGAAATAATCACTTCTATAATCCTGCTTTTCTTTTCTTCCATTACACTTCGCATTACTGTAGCACCATACATAAATACAAAGAAATAAATGATAAAGCCCATTGCATAGCTAACTATAAAGGCTACTACTGAAGAGCTCTTTTTTGCTTCACCGCTTTCAGAAATTTTAAGTGTTTTTAGGTTTACCCATGTTCTTGTTGCAGCAAGCCGTTCTTCCAGATCCGGGATTTGAGTATCCTCAATAACTTTTTGCCTTTTATCGTTTTCGATAAAACGGCTAAGTTTTCGTCTAATCTGATCATTCAATTCTATGGGTACCTGTTTTGCAGAAATAAGTTGAGCAGAATTATTTGTATAAATATCTTGCGGGATAAACAAAAGTGCATAATATTTACTTCCCTTCAGGTTATTTTTAACCTGCTCATATTCTTCGTTTGATATAAAAACATACTTTGTATATCCCTCAGCAGTAAATTCATTATTAAATAAAGCAGTTTGATCATAAACCGCAATTACCCTCTCCTCCTTATCATCTTTAATTGATAAAAAAATGATAAGTGCAAACATTCCGGCAAAAAGAAATGGAACCAGCAATGTTAAAATAATAAAGGATTTCTTTTTTACCCTTTTCAGATATTCCTGTTTTAATATAAGTAAGGTCTTATTCATGCTTTCCTAGTTAGTTTTATTTGAATCTTCAACAGCTTTTATAAATACATCGTTCATGCTTGGAATTTTTTCTTCGAACGACAAAATCTCTGCAACCGGGAATAACATCTGAAGTAAATCATTGTTTGAATTCCCGTTTATTTGCTGAATTGTTATCATATTTTCTTTTTCATTCTCCTTATGATCTATCAACCTGGTTTGCTTTGTTAATGTTTTACTCACTTTAGCAAAGTCACCTTTGTACTTAATCTCAAATATATTCGACTTGTATTTTTCCCTGATTTTATCGGTTTGGCCATCTTCAATCTTAACAGATTTATTGATTAAAGCTATGTGATCGCACAATTCCTCAACTGAACCCATGTTGTGAGTTGAAAAAATTATAGTAGCTCCATCCTGGCGTAACTGCAGAATCTCTTGTTTTAACAGGTTTGTATTTATCGGGTCGAAACCACTAAATGGTTCATCAAAAATTAAAAGTTTGGGTTTGTGAACCACCGTGGTTATAAACTGAACTTTTTGTTGCATTCCTTTTGAAAGTTCTTCAATGTTTTTCCCCCACCATGACATGATATCAAATTTCTTAAACCATACTTTCAGATTTCTGATGGCATCGCGGCGGCTCATTCCTTTTAACTGAGCAAGATAAATCGCCTGCTCCCCTATTTTCATTTTTTTGTATAAACCCCTTTCCTCGGGAAGATAACCAATATGCGTAATATCGGCACGAGTCATTGGCCGTCCATCAAGCAGAACCTCACCACTATCTGGAGCAGTAATCTGGTTTATGATTCGAATAAGTGTCGTTTTACCGGCACCATTCGGACCAAGTAATCCAAAAATACTTTGTTCTTTTACTTCAATACTAACATCTGAAAGTGCTTTAGTATCGGCAAATTCCTTGTTAACATTATGAGCACTAAAAATTACCATGATATTTATTTTTCATATTGGTAAATAATCATTAGTAATGATTACACCTTACATTTCAATTTCAACGAAAGATAAAAAAGAAAAAACCGGATCTTTGTTGAATCCGGTTAATTCTTTATTAATTCAGTAAGTCAATTATTTTTCATTAGTGTTTTGTTCTGTATCCATATTCTCGTCCTCTTGATCAGATACAACTTCAATTGAACTTTCCTTCTTAGGCTTTCCTTTGAGGTAATCCGGCAGTTCCATTCCTGCTGATTTAAAAATATCATCAAGTGGTGGGATTGCACCTAACATACCCTGCATAAAATTAGCAGTTGCAGTTTTTCCATCTTTGTTTCCACCCGTTTCCCATACTGTTACTTTATCGATTTTAATATTTTTAATCGCTTCCACTTGAGTAGCTACTAATTCGGGGAGTTTATCGGCAATCATCATCAAAACTGCTTTTTGTGCATCATTCCCGGCAGCTTTTACCAACTGATCAAATCCATCAGCCTGTTTGCTTAGTATTTCATAAATCCCTTTTCCTTCTGCTGCCATTTTCATATAAATGGCATCAGCTTCACCTTTAGCAATTCTTCTTTTTTGTTCTGCCAAAGCTTCAGCATCTATTTCCACTTTTTGTTTATCAATTTCAGCCGGAACAACAATATTGGCCGTTTGGGTTGCTTTGTCTCTTTCTGCACGAACGTTCTCTGCCAGTTTTTCTGCTGCATAAGCTTCCTGTAAAGCCTGGGCATCTGTAACTTTTTCAGCGGCAACTGCCCTACGATTTGCTTCAGCTTCTTTCTCACGACGGTCGGCATCGGAATTTGCAATGGTTACCTTAGCAACGTTTTCCCCTTCAACTGCTTCTGCATCAGCACCGGCTACCTGTACTCGCTGTTCGCGATGAGCCATCGCCTGCCCGATTTCACCGTCACGGTTCTTTTCGGCCACACTCTTTTTGGCGTCGTTAATTGCTTTTGCAGCCGCCTCTTTTCCAAGCGCTTCTATATAACCTGACTCATCGTTAATATCGGTGACATTTACGTTTATCAGTTTTAAACCAATTTTTTTCAACTCAGCTTCCACATTCGAAGACACAGCGGCAAGAAATAAATCCCGATTACTGTTAATTTCCTCAATTTCCATGGTTGCCACTACCAAACGCAATTGTCCGAAAATGATATCTTTCGCCAGGTTACTGACCGCTTCCTGAGGCAGGCCTAAAAGCCTTTCTGCCGCATTGTTCATAATCACAGGTTCGGTCGAAATACCTACGGTAAACCGGGAAGGAACATCCACCCTGATGTTTTGTTTACTCAGGGCATTGGTTAGGTTAATTTCGATGGATAGCGGTGTCAAATCAAGAAAAGCATAGGAATGTATAATTGGCCAGATAAATGCTGCACCACCATGAATACATTTAGCTGAGCGGGTTTCACGGTTGGCACCTTTGCCAATTTTCCCGTATACTACTAAAATTCTGTCAGAGGGACACCTTTTGTATCGCCTCATCATTGCCACGATTATAATAAACACAAATAACGCAGCTATGCTAATAAGCACTACAAAATAGTTGTTCATTTAATGTTTGTTTAAGTTGTTTTTAATAGATTTTATTTTCCTTGTTTTTTTACCAGAAGTATCTGTTCATCGATAACTTCAAGTACCTGAATAATAGAAGAGGTAGGTATAGTTTCACTATCATCAGTAATGGCATCGATGGTTCGCAATGAACCCTGAATATTTAACTGAACTTTCCCCATTCCACCTCGATTGGCCGGAATAACTAAATAAACTTCGCCCAATTTCCCTATGGCATTGGTCATTTTCAATGTACCGCTTTCTGCCAATTTTGACATTAGATAGAATAAAGTTGCCATTAAAGTCATCATTAACAATCCGCAAATGAATGCCAATAATATTACCAACCAAGAAGCAAGTCCGGCATGAATAAAGCCAATTCCCGACCAGCCAAAAACGGCAAAAAAAGCTACAATATTTTTAAGCGATAAAAACTGAAAGGGTATAGAATCTCCGTCTGCAATATCAGCATCAATATCCGTATCAACATCTGTATCAGCATCGCCACCGGCAATAGTTAACACCAGCAAAATAAGAAATATAACGGTTGCAGGAATGGTAATTACCCAGAATACTTGTTCGAAGATTCCTACTTCGGACCAATTTGGAAGGATTGAACTAATTAGCATTGGAAAGTTTAAAAGTTAATGATATAAATTTACTTTAATAAGTATATATATCAAAACGCAAACTACACCAAAAATCAAATTTAATTCAAATTATGTTGAATAGCATCAAAAATTTAAAATACTTCAATATTGAAAGATGAGTTATTCCTGCAGTTCATGTCTTACATAAAGAACAACTTTCCATACATCTTCAGGTCTCAGAATCTGACCTTGCGCACCCATAATTCCCCATCCCAAAGTAACCTGATGATACATTTCTCCTATTGGCTTGGCTTTCATTTTTTCGTTAATCAAGGATGCCGGCGGATATGGATATCTTTTACTGGTATACAAATGCCCCTGACCATCACCAATTTCACCATGACATTGTTTACAATT
>CAJXZG010000010.1 GCA_913063265.1 uncultured Prolixibacteraceae bacterium
GCAATGGCCGGACTATTGATTCGGGCATCCCCAACTTTTAGTTCAAACAAATAATCAAATCCATTGTCAATACGCGAAACATCGGTACTGGTACCTCCCATATCGAATGTGATGAGTTTTTTAAATCCACTTTGTTCGCCAATTTTTTTTGCACCAACCACACCCCCTGCCGGACCACTTAACAAACTGTCTTTGGGATAAAAATTTTTAGCAGAAACCAAACCTCCGGCGCTGGTCATAATTTGAAAAGAAAAATCTCCAACCTTTTCCTCTATTCGTTTTACATAGTTGTGAATAATTGGAGAAAGATATGCATTAACAACCGTCGTTTCAGCGCGATTCAGGATTTTTATCAATGGAGAAAGGTTAGTCGAAACCGATACAATACCGAAGCCCAGTTCATTTAAAATCTGGGCAATCTGTTTTTCATGAATCGGATTGAGGTACGAATTCATTAAAGTAATCGCAACTGATTCAATCTCTTCTTTTTTGATTTGCAATAGTTGAGCTTTGAATTTTTCTTTATCCAATGTTTTAAGAATTTTTCCCTTGGAATCAATTCTTTCATTCACTTCGATAATATGCTTGGTAATCTGTTTTGGTTTTTGAACATTGAGTGCAAAAATATCGGGGCGGGCCTGGTTGCCGATTTTTAATAAATCGGCAAAACCTTTGGTGACAATAAACAGCGTTTTTGCTCCTTTGTTTTCGAGCAGTGCATTTGTGCCTTTTGTTGACCCGAGTTTCAGGCTTAAATCCGGGAATGTTTCATTTAGTCCTGTTTGAGTAATTAAACGTGCACCCAAAACAGGGGCTTCTTCAAAAGAGGTGATTTCAAAATTTTGCCCTTCAATTTGCCATGTGTCAGAAATGGGAGAGTCAGTTTTAATAATACTTTTTTCAGGGTCATAGCTTTTGACTTTTAAGTCTGAATATTCAGTCCCCAAAATACGAAAAGAAAAACCCTGAAAAATATCCCGCTCAATTTGCCAGCTATGCGAAATTTCAAATAAATCATCAGCGAGTACCTTTGTTATTTTACCACGCAAGCTGCTGCTGCTTAAAACTTTTTGACGGTATTCTTTTCCCTGTTCGTCAATTCCGATACAATCAGTAAAAGTACCACCGGTATCTACAAAAAGTTGGTAATGTTTATGTTGGATCTTATTCTTCAATTTTCTAAACTGCTATTTTAATCTATTCTAAATTACCTCTCCCCCCCCCTATGCATTTTATTGTTAAGTATAAATTGAAATATTATATTTGGAAACATACAAACCCAATCTTATCACATATGCAAATCACGTCTTAATATAAAAAAAATAATCCCGCGGAATCGCGGGATTACAATTAATATTTGTTTAACTGGAAAAGTGAGTTGCACCTCGCTTTTCCATAAAAATTTAAAATTATGAAAAAAAGTTTAAGTCTTATTGTTTTATCTGTAATTATCTTGCTGATTCATTCTTGTGAGTCGGATAGTTTCGAAGTAGGAAATGAAATTCTATTAAAATCGAATGAAGCTTATGATACTTTAATTGAAGAGGCAGAAGAATGGTATTATGCAAATCCTGAAGAATGTAATTACTCAGTAATGGAATTTGCCAAAGAAATTAAATGGAACAAAGCCATGGTACACGATGTTGATACAGCTATAATTATTGAAGTTCCAGTAAAACTAGATAAGAAATATCTTACCAAGGTAAAAGATGAAGATAAAAAGAACGTAGATACCAGATTATTATTTATAAAGAAAGAAGGTGTTTTTTCCTCTCTTAATGAATTTATTATTTCAGAAAAAAGTAAAGAGGAGATTGAGCAAATAGAAAAAGCAAACCTAACAAACTACGGTAACGGTTTTGAGGGTACTGTTTTTTGTATGAATACATGTGGCGATGTAGTTTATGTAAAGAAATTTACAAAAAATGTTAGTCCCGGTGTTGAAATTTCATTAAAATCAGAGCAAGTATCATGTATTGTTATTTGGGAGTTTTTTGATGATGGATCTGTAGAATTTGTAATGGTACTTGGTTGTTGGATGGATGGAGATGGAGATATCGGAGATGGAAGCGCAGGTGGAGGTGGAAGCACAGGTAGTGCTATCCCGGGTATTCCGGGAACGGAAGAATGTCCATGTACCGTTTGTAATACTTGCAATAAATGCTTGAATGATTTATTAAAAAGTGCTCCAATACCAGGTGATGAGGGTAGTGATGAAGTGAGTTATGAGTGTCCTATGTGTAGTTGTCCAGCACCAGCGGAATTGTTTTTTCAAGAAGTTGATAAAATTAATTTAGAAAGTCCAACATTACTTCAAGATATTTCATATTTAATGCGAGATCTTCGATTAAACGGAGGTAATTTGATAATAACAAATACTTTTGAAGGAGTTGGAGATAATTTTTTGCATGGGTATAATATTGCTCAAAAATTTTATAACTATCAAGGTTCAATAGTAGAAATAGATGTAATATATGATGCAGAAAGTGAAGCTGCATGTATGGGAAATAGAACAGAAACCCATAATGGTAGTGTAGTTTTTCATGAGATATTTGTTAAAGGAGAAATATCTCCTTCTGGTGATAAACCAAATTTGATAAGAATGAAATTTAAAAATGAAGATATTGGATTGTATGAATCAGTTTGGAAACATGTAAAAGGTGAAGCTAACTTATGGAATTGCAATTAAACAAATTATTTATAGGAATTATTCTGTTAATATCATTTTCTTGCTCTCTAAGCCCCTCTTTTAATGGGGATTGGAGTGCAATGGATGAAATGAATAATTATTCAGAGTTAAATATTGGAAAAAAACAAATCAGGATTTATTCCGAGATTGGTGGAATGATTTCTCCTCAAATTTATTTTGTTCATGGAGATTCATTGTTTACCAATATTTTAAACTACAGGATGGATTGGATTACTAAAGATTCTTTGGTTTTAAAATCTGATAAACAAACCTTTTATTTGAAAAGGATTAATAAAGGATTTAAACTTGGTCAGTTTTCGGGAGAAAAAGACGAAAATGATTACCTGAATAGTTTTTACAGAAGAATGAATGAATTCAAAAAAGTAGAAAAGTGATACAATAAATTCTAACTCATATTTTGTTTTTGGTTTTATTATGGAGTACTATTCTAATGATTAGAAAAGTAAGTAATGGAGAATGTTCAAAAACACCCTATCCTGTTTTTACAAATTTTATTAATTACCAATATTTTATTATTGTTTTTGTTTTTGCCACTTTTATTGATGGAATAGTGAATTATAAGTTGGGATTGGTTATAGCACTTGTAATATTGGTAATGATATTGTTTTTATTGATAAAAAGGTCTTCTGAGTTTTTTAGAAAAGAACGATTTAAAGTTAGACGTGGATATATCATTTTTATTGCATTGTTTCTTTTGTTATTGAATTTGTCGATCTATATTTTTAATGTTTTTATTTGGATAGATTTACTTGATGGGAAAACAAATGCCTTGTTACCATAACAATAAATTATGTTGGAGATATGACACAATGGTATGGTGAATATAATCTTATGGAATGTCTAGCATGGAGTGGATTAAAGAGTACAACCGCATGGTCGGAGTATTACGGGAATACAACAAATAAAACTAAATATGATGAAACAATGCAGTTTATTGTGCCAGTATTATCCTCAGAAGATTGTGGTAACTAGATTATTTAGAGAAAAGAGTTTAATATTATATATGTTTTTTGTAATTGCTTTGTTTTTAAGTAATTCAAGTGTTGGACAGAAACCTCTTCATAACGATACAGTTATTTGTATTGTAAATACAAATAATCCTTTTACACAATTGATAGAGAACCCTTCTAGAAAGAATTCGGAATATCATTGGAGAGTATTTATTAAAGGTAATTATTATAAAAATACAAAGAATTCCGAATTAGCTGGTGTAAGTTTTAGGGCTGAATTTAGAAATAATCCTTGGGTTATAGGACCTTTAGTTATTTCAGTTCCTATTAAAAATATGAATAAAAGGTTTACTGTTGTACAAGATTCGTGGATATCCGAGCAGGAAGAATTTCAGAAAATTCGAAAAACAGTTGGATTTGCACCTTGGGTAAATTATAATTATGTAGTTTTTGAGCCGGATATTTTGTACAATAAAACTGGATATGTAAATGCATATAGAGTTCTTGTTGGATATAATGAAGTGCAAAACTAGATATCGATAAGTCCAAATTATAAATGGCATCTTAAGGTGCCATTTATTTTTTACTGTAATCTAAAGGTTATAAAATGCTACTAAAAGCTTTTATCACACTATTCAATCCCAACACTAAAGTCACAAAAATCACAAAAATCATCAGCACATTTAACAACAAAATATTTTTGTGTTTTACTCCGGTAATCTTTTGATTATTAATAGCGATAAATAGAAAAATGCTCACAAATGGTAGCAAAAACCCATTTAAAGCCTGAGCCAAAACAATCGCAGGAATTGGTTTAATATTAGCCATTGCAAAACCCATTCCTACCAGTAAAATAATGCCCCAACCCAATTTGTAATTTAACGAACCTGGTTTCCATCTTTCCGGGTTTTTGTTGCCAAACAAACTTTTTAAAGTAATCGCTGAAGCAAGAGGAGCGGTAACCGCAGAGGTAAATCCTGCTGCAAAAAGTCCAAATCCCAGAAGATATTTTCCCGCTGCACCAATTTTACCATTTAATGCCTTAGCAAGAGCTTCAAAAGAAAATGTTCCCGAAATTGCTGTTCCAACAATCAAAGCAGCTATTGAAAAAACTCCACCCAAAATAATTGCGACCGTTAAGCCAATTCGCATTTCTTTAACACCCTGTTTTACTCCTGCAATTCCTGAACCCAGAAAAAGATTATAAGGAACAATAGTAGTTCCGATTAATCCAAGAACTAAAACGCCAGCACTTGCTGTCGTTGGAACTTTGGGAATTATACCATAAGCGATTTCTGTGAAGGAAGGTTGTATTAAAAAGGCAGTAATTAGAAATCCCAGCCCCATGATTACAACCACAAATCCCATAATTCTTGATACAATTTTGAGAGATGGAATATTTAAAATAACTGCAGCAACAGCGCCGATAATTAAAACCATTATTGTTGGGGAAACATTAAAAATCAAACCAAAGCCGGCAACGGCACCAAGAATATTTCCCATTTCGTAAGCGGCAGCACCCAGCACAATGGCTCCCAACACCAAGAGTAAAATCCATAATTTTGATTTGCTTTTTTCGAATTGTTCGGCGATTGCCTGACCAAGGTTTTTACCTGAAACAATGGTAAGCCGGGCAGCAGCCTCTTGCAAAAGCAGACATGCAAACGTTGAAAAAATAAGCGCCCAAAGTAATTCGGTTCCAAACTCAGCTCCCGATTTGGCTGCCGTCGTTATGGTTCCGGGACCAATAAATGCTGCCGAAACCACCGACCAGAACAAAATATTTAGTATTCGTTTTTTAGTTGACATCAATTTGTTTGAAATGCCAAATTACAAGTTTCAATTTATTAAACACAGCAAGAAATACAAAAAACAATCTTCGTTCTTCGTTTTTCATTTTGAAGATTCCACTTCTCGATAATTTATTAACTTACCGGAAAATCCTTGTAAATGGCATTTGATAAAAAACAATTGGAAGTATTGCTCATTAATTATTTTAGGGAATGTTTCTTTGATTTTCCCAAAGGAAAGTTGAGTGCTTCTGAATCTCCTGATTTTATTTTGAAAATGAAAAATCTGCATGAGCTGGGAATCGAACTTACGAGATTAAATCCAGCCAATAAGTTAATGCCAAATGAGGAACAAATCACTCAAAACCAATTAAGGGAAGATATTATAAAAGAAACGCAATTGATGTTTGAACGAAGTTCAGATACCAAATTGTTTGTAAAATTTCTTTTTTCAGAAAAGAAAAAATTATCAGATGAAGTAAAAATGATAACAAGCGTCAGGATTGTGAATGCCATCAGGGAAAAAATAAAAGGTAGAAACACTGATGTTTTTTTTTACGTGTCGGTTTTAAAGAAGCATCTTCCTGAGGGTGTGGAGGAAATATTAATCGTAAATCATCCCGGGCAACAAAATAATGTTTGGGAGAGGTCAAACAATCTGGGGCTTTCCCACAATGTTGTAGACGATATAAAACAAACCATTCTAAAAAAAGAGGAAAAGCTGCTGTTGTATCAAAAACAGCGATTAAATTATTATTGGCTGTTAATTACTTCAGATCGACTTCGTGGAAACAAAAGCTATAATCTGGAAAATAAAATTTTAAATTATCAATTCAAATCTAATTTTCAGAAGGTTTTTCTTTTCGATTTAATGAAATCAAATATATATCAGTTAATTTAGCGAAAATCTAAAAAATCTAAATCATGGTAAACAGGAGAAATTTTATACGCAATACTGCATTAACTGCAGGAGCAATTACGATGTTAAAATCAAATGCAATCGCATCTTTGGTCGGTAAAAAGGGCTTAAAAAATTACTTCAAAAAGGATTTTATGATTGGTGCTGCAATTGGCGATGCGGCTTTTGTAAAAAACGATTCCGAGTTGCTTGATATTGTAGCAAAAGAGTTTAACGTAATTACTGCAGAAAATGCAATGAAATGGGCCCCTGTTCATCCAAAGGAAGACGAATGGCGTTTTGAAGGTGGTGACCGTTTGGTAGATTTTGCAAAAAAACATAAAATGGATGTTCAGGGACATGTTTTGGTGTGGCACAGTCAGGTACCCCGTAGCATTTTTGTCGATGAAAATGGAAATCAGGCCAGCAAAGAATTGCTGACCAAAAGAATGGAAAAACACATCCAGACAATGGTTGGCCGCTACAAGGGTAAAATCCATTCCTGGGATGTAATCAATGAATCTATTACTCCGGAAGACGGTTTCAGAAAAAGTAAATGGTTGGAAATCATGGGACCGGAGTTTATGGAAAAAGCATTTTATTTGGCACACGAAGTTGATCCAAAATGTCAGTTGATTTATAACGATTACGGAATGGATGATCCTAAAAGAAGGGATTTTGTAGTCGACCTTGTAAAAAAATATCAGAAAAAAGGAGTGCCCATTCATGGAATAGGAATGCAGGGTCATTTTAATCTCGATTCTCCTGATATTTCAAAAATAGAGGCCAGTATTGAAGCTTTTGCATCTACAGGTTTACCCGTAAGTATCACAGAGCTTGATGTTGATGTATTACCCTATGATTGGGGTAGGTCAGCGGAAATTTCGACAAATGTGGAATACCGCAAAACTTTAAATCCATATGTGGATGGTTTGCCAAAAGAGATAAACGATAAGCTGACAAAACGTTACGAAGAGATTTTTAAACTCTTTTTAAAACACCGCGATAAAATTGACAGGGTAACATTCTGGGCAGTAAGCGACGATTTATCGTGGAAGAACAACTTCCCGATGCGGGGAAGAACAAACTACCCAATGTTGTTCGATAGACAACGTAAACCCAAAGATGCATATTTTGCAGTTACCGGATTAAAGAGTTAATTGGAAAAATTTCATAAATTTGATTTATGGAATTGATTAGCAACAATATTGATAAGCTAAGAGAATTAAGTAAAAGGCATTTTGTAAAAGAACTTTATGTTTTTGGTTCGGTTGTAAGAGGACAATTAAAAAAAGAAAGTGATATAGATTTTCTTGTTCAATTTGAAGGAGTTCAGCTTATTGATTATTTCGACAATTATATGGATCTAAAGAAATCTCTGGAGAAACTTTTTTCCAGAAATGTCGATTTGGTTGAAATTCAAACTTTAAGAAATCCCATTTTGATAAAATCTATTGAACGAGATAAGAAACTAATTTATGGACGAAAAGATTCTAAAATGGCTGTATGATATTAAAGCAGCGATTGAAGAAATTGAAAGCTATTTTGAGCAATATCCAAAAGATTATATTAAGTATTCTTCCAACTTAATTTTAAAACGTGCAATTGAGAGGGATCTCGAAATTATTGGAGAAGCGGTAAACAGGATATTGAAAAAAGATGGAAACATTGCAATAGATAATGCCAGAAAAATAGTGGGATTAAGAAACCAAATAATTCATGCATATGATAATATCTCAGATGAAAATATTTGGGCTGTTATTTCCAAGTATATCCCAAAACTTTACGAAGAAGTTGAACAGCTGATAAACGCAAATAAGATTGAAAATTAGATAATTTTAAGAGATTAGTAATCAACATATTTAGTGATAATCGTTTTGGTAATTGAATAACTAATAACCAACAACCAGTAACAATGAACAACTTATATTTTCTTGTTCTGTCAATTTTTATCGGATCATCGACTTTTGCACAAAATCCGCAACCCAACATCATCTTCTTCATAGCGGATGATATGTATCCCGAAATGTTCAACTGTTTGCCTGAAGGAAAAGGGAAAAACCTGACTCCAAATCTCGACAGGCTGGCAACCGAAGGAGTAATTATGGAAAATCAGTATGTGGTTTCTCCGGTTTGTACGCCCAGTCGTTACAACTGTTTAACAGGCAATTATGCAAGCAGGGCAACTAACAGAGCCTTTCTTGCCAAAACAAAAAAAGAAGAAGGGCAGACCTGTATTCAATGGAATTCTTTTATTACAAAAGATGATAAAATTCTACCTCATTATTTAAGGGAACTTGGATATACAACAGGTATGGTTGGGAAAAACCATGTGATTGAAGCCAATGGCTTAAAGGGATTTCCCGATTTTAATGCAAGTGTAAGTGACCCCAAAATCAAAAAGCGGGTGGAAGAAAATTACAGGATTGCAAGACAGGCTATACTGGATAATGGTTTTGATTATGCTGAGGCCATTTATCACAATAATCCAAATTTTATTGGAGTAAAAGAGCTCGCTGTTCAAAACATGGACTGGATTGCGGAGGCTGGAGTCAACTTTATTAAGCAAAGTGCAGAAGAACCTTTTTTCCTTTATTTTGCCACTACTATTCCACACGGTCCGACAAATGCCGAACGCTCCTGGGAAGCCAATCCAAAAGTTACGGCAGCGGGATATTTGGAAGAGGCTCCAGGTGTGTTGCCACCAAGAAATACGCTTACGAAAAGATTACGCGAAGCGGGAATAACTCAAAACGGAAAAGAAAATGTTTTATGGCTCGATGATGCTGTTGGTGCTTTACTTAAAGAATTGGAAAAACAGAATATTCTGGATAACACAATCATTTTCTTTTTTAACGACCACGGTCAAAAAGCTAAAGGAACTTTATACCAGGGAGGATTATTAAATCCAAGCATTATATGGAAAAGTGGTGGATTTGAATGTGGTAACAGAAGCCGGGCGACAATTTCAAATGTAGATTTTGCACCAACTATTCTGGATTTAGCGGGTGCTCCAAATATGGATGACAAATTTGATGGTAACAGTTTTAAATCTGTTTTAGATGGGAGAAGCTATCAATCGCGAGAATCTTTGTATTGCGAACTTGGTTATGCACGGGCAGTCATTAAAGGCGATTACAAGTATTATGCAGTTCGATATCCAAACTATGCCAAAAACTGGACTCCGGAGCAAAGGGACTCAGTACTGAACAGTTATAACAAAGGACGTGAATTTAGAAGTATGAACATTGTTAATCGCGATCCCAAAAAACCATTTAGCCACCTTGAAGTTATTCCCGGAGGTGGTTCTGCAGAAAACGGATCTTACGGCAAATTGCCGGGTTATTTTGATGCCAACCAATTGTATAATCTAAAAGACGATCCAAATGAGAAGAAAAATTTGGCCGGTAACAAAAAGTTTCAAAAAATACTTGCTGAAATGAAAGCTGAACTTCAAAAATATTTGGATGAATTGCCGGGGAAGTTTGATTTGTAAAAGTCCAAACATTGGAATCAACAGGACTAAGTAAATTAGTTTTGACTAAATTGAATTTTAACGTACAAAATTACCACCCTTCGACTACGCTCAGGGGGACCTGTCAGGCTGAACTTAATCGAAGCTTTTTCTGTTAAACTTATCACGTTGCATAGGACAGGAGGCAAATAACCTCTTCAATTAGGCGAGACTTAAATACTGCTACAAAAATGCTTTCTTGGTATTTTCTTGAATATTTTTTGCAAATAAAGTATAGGTAATCGCTAAAATACAATCGAACATTATATTGATTTAAACGTAATATTTGCAGTTTAATATTGTAATATGAATGACTTATTTAATTTAAGAGGGAAAGTTGCCGTCGTTACAGGTGGCTCAGGGACTTTGGGTGGAAGTATATCAAAATACCTGGCAGCAAACGGTGTTAAGGTTGCCGTAATTGGACGTACCCAGGAAAATGTTGATTTACGTTTGAGCAAAATTGAAAGTAGTGGTGGCGAAGGAATTGGTCTGGTGGTGGATGTTTTAAATGTTGAGGATCTAAAAAAAGCCAGGCAAAAAATTATGAACAAATGGGGCAGGGTGGATATCCTGGTAAATACAGCAGGCGGAAATATGCCCGGGGCCACTTTAACGGAACAACAGACTGTTTTCGATATGAAAATCAAAGACTTTAATAAAGTCACTGATTTAAATCTCAACGGAACAGTTTATCCCAGCCTGGTTTTCGGGGAAGTGATGGGAGAGCAGAAATCCGGTTCAATAATTAATATTTCGAGTATGGCAACCATGTCGTCGATTACGCGTGTACCGGGGTATTCGGTTGCCAAATCGGGTGTTGAAATTTTTACCAAGTGGCTGGCCATGGAATTGGCAACTAAATTCAGTGAGAAAATTCGTGTAAATGCTATTGCTCCCGGTTTTTTTATCAGCACCCAAAACGAAAAGGTGCTGTTAAACGAAGATGGTTCTTTAACTGAAAGAAGCCAGAAAGTAATAGCCAAAACACCGATGGGCCGGTTTGGTAAAATCGATGAATTAAATGGAGCAGTTCACTATCTATCTTCCGAGGCTGCAACTTTTGTAACCGGAACAATTATTCCGGTAGACGGTGGCTTTAGTTCTTTTAGCGGGATATAAAATGAAAAATTCCATATAATTTCCCCTTTTAGGGGGAAATGTCAGCACTGTAAGAAAAGTGTGAGGGATGGTGACAAAAGGGGTAAGTAAGCAGTTTGCAGTCTCGGTTTGCTGTCAAAGCCTGTTTTTGTATACGGTGAGATAGGAATATAAGGAGGTAAAAAGTGGAGACAGGGTATGCCCTGTTTGTACAGAAAATGGAAATTTGATAAAAAGACTACAGTATAGACAAGGCATGCCTTGTCTCTCATTAAGCAAGAGATGAAGCTAGTAAAAAGTTGGCGATGGTTTGGTGAAAAAGATCCGGTGCAATTGTCGTGGTTAAAAGAGCAGGGAATTGAAGAAGTGGTTACCGCTTTGCATCATATTCCAAATGGTGAAATCTGGCCTGTTGAAGAAATTCAGAAAGTAAAAAACAAAATTGAAAAAGCCGGATTAAAATGGACTGTGGTGGAAAGTTTACCGGTTACAGAGGCTATAAAAACAGCTTCAGAATTAAGAGAAAGGCATATTCAGAATTATAAAATCTCTTTAAAAAATCTTGCCGCTTGTGGGATAAAAACAGTGGTTTATAATTTTATGCCGGTTATCGACTGGATTCGTACGGACTTAAATTATCAAATCCCCGGGAAAGGGGAATCGATGCTTTTTGATTATCCGACATTTACTGCATTTGATGTTTTTATTTTGAAAAGGCCCGAAGCGGAAAAAGACTATTCCGAAGAACAAATGAAAGTAGCTAAGAAAGTTTTCAATAACATGAGTGAAGAAGATGCCGAAAAGCTTGCCCACAACATTATAGTAGTTACTCAGGGATTTATAGACGGAACGGTTGACGCTTCCATTGAAGATTATAAAAATGCATTTTTGGCTCTTTTGAAAACATATGAGAATATTGATGACCATCAGTTACGCGAAAACCTTTCCTGTTTTATAAATAAAGTAATTCCGGTAGCTGAAGAAGTGGGAATCAACCTGGCAATTCACCCTGATGATCCGCCATTTCCGGTTTTAGGATTACCTCGAATTTTTAGTACAATAAAAGATTTAATATGGTTGGAAAAAACTAACCCATCAAAAAGAAATGGTATTGCTTTTTGTGTCGGTTCATTTTCAGCAAGAAAGGATAACGATTTGGAGCAAATGGCTCAAAAATTTGCACACCGAATTCATTTTGCTCATTTACGAAATACAGAAGTTTTGGATGATGGTAGTTTTTATGAGTCGGGACATATTGAAGGAAGAATAAATATGCAGGCTTTGGTGAAAATTCTTCAAACAGAAATGCAAAAAAGACATCAATTGGGGCTCAGAGATTTCCGCATTCCCATGCGACCGGATCATGGAATAAAAACCGGCGAGGATTACAAAATACAAACCAATCCGGGCTATCCGGTTTATGGGAGGTTAAAAGGATTACGAGAAATAGAAAGCCTGGAAAATTTATAATATCATGAACTCATTCAGGCGGTTCCAATTTTTGGGTCTGGTGGATTCCAATCCGCCATTTTACATCAGCGGATTGGAATCCGCTGTACCCAAATCAGGGATCAACTTCAAAAAAATTAGCATTTTCAATATCTCCAACTTTAATATAACGTCTGCTTTTTAATACTCTTTCTGAGCCATTTTTTACAAACTCAGTTAAAACCAAATAACCTCCGGTTTGTTGAGGAAGTGTAAAAAATGCAGGGATATTAGTTCTTCTATAAGCAGGTAAATCCACAGTTTTTTTATTCTGTGAAATAAGTTTACCTTTCTCATCAATTAATTTTGTTGTAACTGTTCCCGAAATATTTTCTTTTAAATCGTTTATTCCAACCAAATTGAAAATCAGCTGTTCTCCTGGTTCATAATATCCATTTGGAAAATATCTTTGGTCGGCTATATCGATAAAAATATTGGCAGGAGCAAAAGAGTGTTCAAACCATTTTAACGAAATCCCGGGTTCCAGATCTTTTATGTTATTGATATACCAATCGCCGGTGTATCCATAATTGTTGGTTAGATGACAAAAGGCTAAAACACCTGCCATAGTTCTTTCTCCACGAATCCACTCTGTTTCGCATGATAACCAGTAGGCTTGTAATTCTCTGCGTTCTTCAGGTGCAGCTTCTTCACCTAAAAAGCTGTCATACATATTTTTGGTAAGTTTTGCCGGTTGACCATTTCTCCACAACCAGTTCCAACCATATTCGTTTACCAATTGTGTTGCTGATGCTTCAAGGTTTTTGATATGATTAGCATCCCAATCATCCATTTTACCTAATCGATATGGATTTTGTTTTAGGTACGAAATCGGATCTTCCTGTTTGATTAAATGCCAGCCAGCCCTGTATAAATGTGGTTCGTCCATTGGGTCCACTCCAGCCAAATCGTTTTCCTGCATATATCCGGCATCCCAAATGCGGGTTGGATCCAGTTTTTCCAACTCAGGGATTAAAGTATTTCCAATGTAATTATTCCAGTTTTCGTTTATGGCATCCCAGATTACAATACTCGGATGGTTTCCGTCACTCCAAACCCAATCTGTAAATTCAGTTCTGATTTGCTCATCCCAACCGTGATTTTGCCAGTACAACCATTCATTCTGAAAAACCATTCCATATTCATCAGCTAAATCATACCAGAAATCAGGTACCAAACCCACACAAATTCGCATGGCATTCCAGTCGATCGCTTTAGGATCGTCAATTAACATTTTCTTTACCCAATTCTTATCCCATGGCAGCGCTGCACAATCCGGATCTTCAAAAAACCTGTGAAGTGTAATATTGCTTCCCCGCAGGTAATATTTTTCGTTGTTTAAATAGAAAAACTTTCCACGACGTTCAAAATCACGCATCCCAAAACTTTCGGTTACCCTATCCGAAAGATTTTCTCCATCGTACAAACTGATTTCGGCTGAGTATAAAAATGGTTCTTCAGGCGACCAAAGTTTATATTCTTTTAAAGGAATTTCAACCAACAATTGGGTTTCGTTGTCCCTTGTGGTTTCTCCAATAGCCGTTTTTTTGGTAATCAGTTTTCCTGATTCTTTTTCCGAAATTTTAACCTGAAATTTTATCAAATCCAACATTGGATCGCCATACATCACCTGCTGTGGATAAAAGTTACGAACCAAAAGTTTTACTGTAACATTTTTATTTTTTACGGAAGGCAAAACAAGATTCTTATAGATTTTTTGTTTACCTGAAAAAGAAAGAAATACATCATCCCAGATTCCCGGAATATAATTTACTTTTTCTTTATCAGTGCTACCTGCAGCTTGCGGAGGCAGCCAAATCCTTTCTCCTATACGAATCATGATTTCATTTTCTTCACCATAATTTAGTGCATCAGAAACTTTAAAATCAATTGGAGTGTAACAAGAAATCGATTGACCCACATCCTTACCATTGATATAAACCTGTGTTACATATTTACTTTTCAAAATGGAAAGCATGGCTTCCATCCCTTCTAATTCCGCCGGGATATTTATTGTTTTTTTGTACCAGCTGTATTTGGGTTCATACTGCAGATTTCGGTAATCGTAGGCTTCATTTGCAAGTACCTGGTCAGGACGTTTAAATAGTTTATCGTAAGCTTCAATTTTTGGTTCAGCCAAATGAATCAATCCCGGGACAGGGCATTTTCTTGTAAACTTTTTTGGAGGAAAGGCATTTGTTGTTTGGTCAAAATCCCATTGCCCGTTTAGGTTGATAATTTTTCCTTCGTTTTGTGCAAAAAGACCAGAGAAAACAAAGAAGCTTAGGAAGATGGTTATTAGTTTTTTCATGTTCATTAGATTAACCGCGAAGGGCGCCAGGTTTACGCAAAGGACGCGGAAATTATAATTTATTGGCAACTCTTTTTAATCCATTTTTAATCAAAGCAACATTAAAGTTTATTATCAAACCAAGTTTACAATTTGAAAGTTTTACATAAGTTAGAATTTGTGCTAAATGGACATCGTTTAATGCTTCAACAGATTTAATTTCTACAACCACTTTTCGTTCTACCAATAAATCTAACCTGTAACCTATTTCAAGTTTTACTTCTTCATAGATTAGAGGCAGAGGTTTTTGTTTTTCTACAGATAGTCCTTGTTTCTTTAGTTCGTAAAAGAGACATTCTTCATATAAACTTTCTAACAAACCTGGTCCTAAGTTCCGATGAATTTTTAAAGCACAATCAACTATAATTTTTGATATTTCATTTTCTGAAAAATGGTTCATTCTTAATGAAACTTAGTTTGAATCTGAAAGCTTTCGCAAATTCAACCGAGTTCTTTGTGTCCTTTGCGAAAACTTAAAATCCTTAGCGGTTCAATGTATTAATTTACCACCGCAGCAATTCCTGCACCAATCAAACTTGAGTTCGGTACTTCTACGATTTCATAAAATCGGCGGTTTTCGCCTGAGAAGAATCCTTGCAGGAAGCCTTCGAACATCACCTGGAAGTTGTGAAGCTTGTAGAAAGTAGTTCCTTCAATGGTCATTAAAACAGGTTTGTCTGGAGATTTTCCTTTTCCGGTTTTTAGAATTACAGCACCTAAATTCCCAGCAACCAGTTTCGCAGCACGTTGAATAAGACCATTAATAATTTCTGCAGCAGCTTCTTTATCCTCCTCACATGCAAGCGCAGCATTTAAATCGTTGGTGGAAAGATCGATTCCACAAACAAATTTGTTTACCTCTTCCGAAGTCAGCTCTCCAATCTTTTTTAGGTTAACCCGGGTTTCATCACAAAATACACCTTCCGAAGCAGCAATTCGAAGGATTGTTGTACAAAGTCCTCCAAAATATCCTCCCGATATCATTTTTTCAAATGTATAACGGCCCGGTAATTTTGTGGATTTGTCAAATAAAACATCGATATCGGTCCGTGGTGCTTTGTTAAAATTGCCCGATTCAATATTTATGATCTGACTGCTGTTTTTATCCAAATCGGCTGTTTTGGTGATATTGCTGTTTTGCTCAATGTAGCAGGCATTGGTTCCGGTTCCTAAAATAAATCCGATATAAGTATCATATTTTTTTCCGGCAGTAGCAGCTTGACCAGCCAACAGTGTAGATACAGTATCATTCATCAAAACAATTTGTTTGTTGGGCGTACCCATTGCCTGAAGCAGGTTTTTCCCAACCATTTCTCCAATTACTTCCGGAGCTTTAACTTCTTTACTCCACTCTAAAAGCTTACCATCTTTATTTGGAAATATTTCAACTGCGTAAGAAAAACAGAATCCAATCTTTTCCGAAACATCTTTGTATTCAGTCAAATAAGCTGCCAGTGTGGCAAAAAACTCTTTGTTAGAAAGCTCTTCATCGATAGCCGGCATTTTTCGTTGTTGTAAATTTTCAGTAACCAGGTTCATCTTTTCATCAAACCACATTTTTACAGCTCTGAAATTTGTGCCGCCGGCATCTATGGCTACAACCGGTTGGTTGGGAGCGATTTTACCTTCCGCACTGATATAAGTCGGAATCATCATCAACGATCCTTTTTGGCCTTGCAAACCATTAGTCATTTCCGAAATAAAATCATCGGTTAAAGATTTTAAATCCAAATCAGCGGAAGTTAATTTGTGTGCTTTTAAAAAATCTTTTGCAGTAGTCATAATTATTTGTTTTTATTCGTTAGTTATTAAAATTTTATTTTGAATACCAATATCCCCCTTCTTTTACCATCTGTTTTATTTTTGACGCATAATTATAAAACACCTTTAAGTTTAAAAACCCATGCGAAATTGCCGGGATTAGATAATGGCGTTAAATCAGGAATTGAAATAGTAATTTTTTTACCGGATTTTTTTGCTTTTACTTTTGTTTCAACTCCCAGCATGCTTATGTTACCCGATTTGCGAATGCCATTAACAACAATTGGTTCTGTTGGAAATACAGTACAATGAACATACAAATCTTTACCTTTGGCTGTGAAGAAAACATTTTCAGATTGATTCTGTTTAGAACCTTCCCATTTTCTTGTCCCATAAATAGCTTCACCATTAATATCCAACCAGGCACCCATATCCAACAATCTTTGTTCCTGGATTACAGGAATTCTTCCATCAGCAGTTGGGCCCACATCAAGTAAAAGGTTTCCACCTCCAGCAACTTTTTCAATTAGAAGGTCAACCAAGGCATCAGAACTCATATAATTGCTTACATCTTCAATTTGATTATATCCAAAAGAAGTTCCAATTCCACGACATTCTTCCCATGCTTTTTTCATTTCGCCGCCTTCACCTTCGTGCACCAAATCGTATTCAGTTGTATAATATCCCCCATGTTTTCCACGGGTCTCTTCACCCCATCGATCATTTACAACAATGTTTTCTTTAACAGGAGATTCATTGTACAGCCAGGCTAAAAACTCAGTACTTCTCCATAATTCACTTGGATAATCCCATTCGCCGTCTGTCCATAAAATATCAGGTTCGTACTTTGTTACCAGATCCTTCATCTGAGGCAGCATATGAATATCGACATATTTTTCCGGATTGCTGTGATAGAGCGGATTATACCATTCATAGAGAGAATAATAATATCCCATATGCAGACCAGCATCTTTTACAGCTTTTCCCAGATCGCCGCATAAATCACGATGAGGTCCAATATCCACACTATTCCAGTTCCAGCTTTGCTGACTTGGCCAGAGTGTAAATCCTTCATGGTGTTTTGAAGTCAAAACCACATATTTTGCTCCTGCACGTTTAAAAAGATCAGCCCATTTTTCCGGTTCAAAATGTTGCGCTTTAAATTCTCCTGCAAAATCCTGATACTTGAATTTTTCGCCATACATATTATTGTGATAATCGCGAAACAGAGCCCCAGCTTCACTTTCTTCATTGATTCTCCACCAGTACCATTCCGCATATTTTGCATACACGCCAATATCAGCATTTGCCGGTGCCCATGCCGGAACAGCATAAACTCCCCAATGAATAAAAATTCCAAACTTTACATCTTCAAACCAGGCTGGGATTGGCCGACTGTCAATTGATTCCCAATTTGCTTGATACTTTTGTGCCTTAACTGAGGTGCTTAAAATGAATACAAAGATGATTAGAAATACTTTTTTCATGATTAATTTAGGTTTAGGTTATTTTAGTCTCAGTATTCAGTCACAGTCGCAGTCACAATTGTATTACATCAAACTGAGACTGCGACTACCCACTGATAACTTTCTTATTTTCCGTTAAATTCCTGAATGGCTTCTAACATGGCAACCACGTTTTCAACCGGAACATTTGCCTGAATGTTATGGACGGTATTAAAAACAAATCCGCCATCTTTTGAGAATACATCACAAGTTCTTAGTACCTGCTCACGAACTTCGCCTGGTTTACCAAATGGCAACATTTTTTGCGTATCAATGCCACCGCCCCAAAAAACCAGGTCGCGGCCATATTTCTGTTTTAGTTTTACGGGATCCATTCCTGTTGCATTAATCTGAACCGGATTGATTATATCGAATCCCGCACGAATAAAACTATCCATAAATCCTTCAACTGCTCCACAAGAATGTTTGAATGTTTTCCATTGGGTATTTTCGTGAATCCAGTCGTTTATCCTTTTGTAGTAAGGCAACCACATTTCTTCAAACTGTTCAGGCGAACAGAAAGTAGAATCCTGTGTGCCAAAATCGGTACCACAAACAAACATAGCGTTGACTTTATTACCAACCACTGCAAAAATCCTGGTCAAATTTTCAATGGCAATTTCTACCTGGCGTTCGAAAATCGATTTTACATAGTCGGGACGCATTACCGTACTCATGTACCATTCAGCCACATCGCGAATCCCTTTGGGAGCTTTTAGATTCATCGCCGGAACTAAAGCAATATCACCCAAGGCTGTTCCTCCAAAACCTGCGATAACAGCTTTCCCTGAATAATAAGCTTTATCCACTTCTACACGCCAGTGTTCCAGTTCTGCATCACTGATTAATCCAAACTCTTCAAGGTTGTCATCAACATTTAACTCTTCTTCCACAACCGGTTCCTGGCGAATAATTGCATCGAAAAAATAGCCGGATTTTGGCATCTTCGCAGATGGTGAAACTGATGTGTCCCCTTCAGGGTACATTAGCAAATCTCCTGCATCGTCTACCGTTGTGTTAAAGTTTAAAGGAACCATTACACGTTGTCCCCAGGGGGTTTTCCATTCTTTAAACGGAGCATGGTTATGAAAACCAAACATGTTATTTTTTCCCCATGCACCAATCACATCAATCCCGATTGAATCTATTAATTCCCAACCTACTTCACCAAGCATTTGAAAGGGTTCGATAACACGAATCGGTTTTCTTTGCAGACCAAAATGACGGCGAAGTTTTGATATGGTTTGTACATGAATTCCAGTCACTGCCGTGGCACCAAAATCCAATACTATTCTGTCGGGTTGTTGATGATTAACTGTCTTTAAAAATTGTTCTCTTGAGCTCATATATATTCGACTTGTTCTATTATTTATTGAAGGCCTTAAAATACGATAATTAACTAATTTGTAATAACATGCTCACAATTTTGTAGCTTTTATAATCAAATAATTATTGTTTTGGCCAAACTTTTAAACTTATCTCTCCGCTATTTAAATTTGCTACTGGTCCTGCCACAGGATTTTGAACATTTATCTTTTTTCCAAAATAGTCTGATTCAATGGTAAATGGTGTTTCATCCGGATTTTCAAAAGGCACATCAGGTACTACAACTTTTCCCAGAAGTTCACTTGTGATGATATTATTATTCATATCGATAATTTTTTCATCTACATTCATTATCAGGTAAACACCATAATCTTTTTCAACGATTCTGATATTTGGATTAGTTTCCAGTTCGAGCTTATCTTTTTCATCGAAAAACGGGATAGCATTATTCAAATAAACATTACCATTTACAAACATTGGAAAATGTGTCTTTTCATAAATTCCCAATCCCGATTTACTTCTGTGTCCTTTTTCAATGCCTCCCACAAAGATGTTATTGTAGTAGCGGTTGTCTCCACCTAAGGTTTGGGCAAGCCCCATCATTTTTGTAGTATGAGGTTTGTGGTACGGGGTTTCCCTGGTTTGCGGCCAGAGTTCTATATTGCCGGCAATCAGATTATGTACATAAGCTCCGCCTTCCGACCAGTCGCGTATAGACATAGGCGAAAGTAAAATATTGTTTTCAATAAAAAACGGACCATGATTAACTTCTACAAAAAGGTCATCTGTTGTATTATCGTATAAAAGATTTCCACTTACTCTTGTTCCCTGTGCCATCCAGTCGAGCCACAAACCGCGGCCACAATTATGAAGACGGTTGTTTTTTATAATCATATCCATTGCAGCATGTATTTTTATGCCACCCATTTCCGCACCTGTAAACTGGCGTTTAAACCAGATATTAAAGATATCATTGTTTTCAATGGTACTAAAAACACCTCCCATACTTCCGCATATTCCTGTTTGTTCGCAATTGTAAATTTTGTTATTCCTGATAATATGAGAGCCAATATTCTTTTTACTCCATCCTCTTTTTTCAGCACGATGAATGGTTTCAACATAACCCTCGGCAGAATCTTCAGAAGTATTATCATATTCATCACCATGTTTTCCCAAGGTAATTCCCGAGCACCTCGAGTCGCTTATGATGTTATTTTCGATAATCCATCCTTTACTCCAGTTGGTGCCGATTAGTCCAATTTGCTCCGAGGTTGGAGGTGCCCATTGTGTAGCTGCATGGCGCAAGATAAATCCCCGAATTGTAATATAATTGATATTGTTTTTTTCGGGATAAAAGCATGTTTTACGCACGTTGATTTCCACAGTTTCCCGGTTTGGATCAGCCTCCTGAAAGTTGGCGTAAATGCTTACGTTTTCATCATCACTTTCGCAATACCATGTGTAGGTTGAACCTTCCGGATCAAAGTTGCCTTCAACTGCAACCGGATTAAGAACCTTTTCAAGGTTTTCTACTTCCCATAAGGATTTACCGTTTAGGTAAACATCACCAGTGTGGTGAATTCTGCCTTTATCGTTAAACCAGTCTCCGTGAATAATATCTTTATACGGATTGTAATCGCCAAAAAAGGAATTAGGGATAGTTAGTTTCCAAACCGTTCCGGTATGTTTGTTCCATCCTTTAAATCTTTCGGATCCTTTGATTTCCACTTTTTCACTTTCGGCGGCACGATAAGTAATTCGTTCTGAATCTGAATTTCCTCCTCTAGGCGGGTTGATCCTTTCTCTGTAAATACCTTTGTGAACGGTAATAATATCGCCAGGTTGTGCTTTATCAGCAGCGGCCTGAATGGTTAATAAAGGTGCAATATCGCTGCCGGAGTTTTTATCATTCCCATTTTTGGCTACATGGTATTCTTTAGCCGACAACGAGAATGTAAATAATATAGCAAAGCAAAAAGTCAGAATTTGTTTCATATTAGTTAAGTTTTATTGGTCAAGTTGAAAAATTCAAGAGTGTTATTCAGTTCTTATTTTTTACAAGTATTTTTTCCAGTTTTTCAAGCGAAACACCTTTGGTTTCGGGAAGATATTTAAAAATTACAATAAAACCAATGAAACAAATAACGGAGTAAATCCAAAATGTAATTGCCGAACTAAACAATTCCACAAGAATTGGAAAAGTTAAGGTTAAAATGTAACAGGCTACCCATAATGAGAATGTTGCAACCGACATTGCAGCCCCGCGAATTGTGTTGGGAAATATCTCGGATAAAACCACCCATACTGTTGGTCCCAAACCAAACGCAAAAAAGGCCGGAGTAAGAATAATAAAAGTTAGAAGCATCCAATCATCTGTACGTCCAATTTGGAATAGATAACCGATAATTATATAACAAAATACCATCCCCGCGGCGCCAATAAGCATAAGTTTCTTTCTTCCCATTTTATCAATTACACGCATGGCAAGAATTGTAAAAACAATGTTCATCACACCCACCAATGTTGTTTGAAAAAGAGCGGCATCAACACCCAGATTAGCTTTTGCAAATATATCGGGTGCGTAAAAGAAGATTACATTTATTCCCGACCACTGTTGAAAAACTGCCAAAAAAATTCCAAAAAACAAAATGAGCTTATATTTCTTTTTGAAAACATCTTTTAAAGTTCCACGTTTTTCATCTCCGGTTAGCGATTCTTTTATTTCACCTAATTCAAAGTTGGCAAATTCTGTTCCTCCAACACGGTTTAATACTGAATGGGCCCTTTCACTCTGATTTTTTGCAACTAACCAACGCGGACTTTCGGGAACAATAAACAAGGCAAAAAAGAAAAAGATTGAAGGAACAGCTTCGGCCGCAAACATCCAACGCCAGGCGTTCTCACCAAGAGCAAGTAAGAAATAGTTAGAAAAGTAAGCCATTGAAATACCGAGTACAATGGTTAGCTGGTTTAACGAAACCATTCGTCCACGATATTCAGCAGGTGAAACTTCGGCAATATACATAGGAGCAAGAACTGATGCACCGCCAACAGCCAGGCCACCCAAAATACGATAAAAAACAAAAGCGCTAATTGAATTGGCCCACCCACTTCCTAAGGCAGAGATTCCAAACAAAATACTTACTACCATCAACACTTTTTTACGGCCAAAAAAATCTCCTAGTCTTCCGGCGTAACTGGCCCCAAAAATACACCCTATTAAAGCACTGCTGACTACCCAGCCTTTCATTGTTTCACTCAATCCAAAATAGTCCTGAAGGAAGGGTATGGTTCCTGAAATTACTGATATATCGAATCCAAAAAGTAATCCTCCCAAAGCAGTAACCAGGGAAATCGTAAGCAGGTATTTAAAGTTTACCTTCATGGTTTATAGATTTAGGTTTTACAACTTCCGAAAATACAAAATTGAAACCTTTGTTTTAATTTCAACTTTAATACAGAATAATTCAAAATAATTTCCCTGCTGTTTTGGCGTATTTCGGTTTTGGAGAAGCCAGCAAAACTTTAGGTATATATTTACGGGATACAAGTTCTAGTGACTAAATTGGATACATATAAAACAGCCTGTAAATTGTTAGATATGTTTTCAACCGAAAAAAACCAAATCTTTAACAAATTCGTAAAGTAATAAACTGCTCTCAAACTATTTTACTCTTTATAAATGAAATTATATGAAAGAATAAAAATATATGGAAAACACCAATAACAAATCAATCATACGTCGATTCGTTGAAGAAATAGAGAATACAGGAGATGTTTCAAATATCCGGGAATTTATATCAGAGGATTATGTTGAAGTATATGAAAGTAAACGATATAATATTGGAATAAAGGGAGCCATAGATCATGTACTCGGCATTAGAAAGGTTTTTCCAGATTTAAAATTAATTATTGAAAATCAGATATCTGAAGGCGATTGGGTTGTAACTGTTTATTCTGTTACCGGAACTTTTAGTGATGATTGGTTTGGAATGAAACCAACCGGGAAAACAATAACTTTTACCGGAGTAAATATTGACCTTGTTAAAGATGATAAAATTATTGAACACGGTGGTGCTGCCAATCTGTTTGAACCCCTTTTAAAAGCCGGTGTTATAAAAAAGAATTGAGTAATGTCGTATGTAAAGTTTTTTTAAATAGCGGAAACAGTGCTTACTACATCCACTTATCATTTGAATTCTCGGTATGATAAAGAAGATAATTGTACATTTTAAGTGCAAGTTTATCATCGATAAAAGGAATAGTAATTGAGCCGGCTGCATTCATCAATTTCAAGCTGGCCAGTTTTCTTCGTTTTTGAAATATGGTTTGACGAAACTCAACTGCCTGAATTTTATACAATTCCATCTGTCTCCAGGTTTGGCTAATCGCACCATTCGACACCCTGATTTGATAATTGTTTATATTAAAATATTGTTTGGAAAGAATGAGATAGCAATAACCCGCAGCAATGGCAATCCAAACAAATGCACCCAACCAAAACAGATAAAATTTGAAAAGGAAAGGAGCTGCCAATATAAACGGTAGCCAGGCTGAAAACATCCATAACCGCCAGAAGTAGTATTTATTTGAATAAAATTTGTGAACGCCGGAAAGTTTATCTTCACCAAACAAGTCTGATTTTAAAAGCTCCAGGTGATTATTTAAACAACCAGGTGCATCAACCAATTGTTGTTTTTTTTGGTTTTGCTGACCACTTACTGCTTGTTTAAAAACCAACTTGTAAATTCCAAAAATCTGCTTTATCGGACCGGTTTCCCAATTTAATTGCTGAACCTTTTTCATTGGGATAACCACATTTCTTTTGTTGAGCAATCCCGATTCAATCCGATAGGTTTTATCCTTCTTGAATAAAGTAAAATCGTAATATTTTATCACGGAACTTACCAGCGAATATATCACAGAAACAAACAAAAAGAAGATGACCATAAAAGTAATAAGTGCCACACTTGAGTTTGACATAAAATCAAAAAACTCGTTGGAATATTGTTCTGCTTTTTCTGAAAACAGATCCTGAACTTGCTGAAAAATCTGCATTCCAAATGCAATAATGATAAGTCCGGTTTTAATGTGGTTCTGACTAATCCCAATTTTTAATAAATCGATGGGTAAAAGTTTTAAAACCGGTTTTTCCTGTGCGACTTCAATTTTTTGTACTTCTTCGTTTTCTGAAAAAGATATCTGACTTTTTTCTTTTTGAATATACTTTTGTAATTCGTTTGCCAACGATTTTTCAAGGGCATGAATTTTTAATTCTTTCCCCACAGTACCTGCCGTGTCTATTTCAAGAGAGACAACATCCAGAACTTGTTGAATAATGTTCTGTTTTGTATTTACACTTTGAATACGCTCCAAAGGAATGGCAAGTACTTTCTTTTTCAGATATCCTTTTTTTAAAATGAACTCGCCTTCAGATACATAAAAATAGAAATTGAGATAATATAAAATAGAATGTACAATCAATAAAACAAGAATTAACACCACAATGGAACCTACAAGAAATTGGTTGCTTAAAAGGTTTTTTTGAAGTACAAATACTGCAATTAATGCCCAAAACATTCTTACCGCCTGTCGAATGGATTGAAGAAAAATAATTACCAATCCTTTTACAGATTGTCTTGTCGGTTTTGTCAAATCAAAACTACTCATGTTCACTTATTTTTTCTGATAAAAAAGCTTTTAGATTATGAGCAGTTTCAATTGCAATACCCGGAATAGTAAGGTCGCTGGAAGTCCCACCGGCAGTGTAAATTTTAAGCGATGACAGATTATAGATCTTTTCCAAAACTCCCTGGTTTACCTCTACATGTTGAATACGATTAAAAGGAACCGAAGTTTGTTTGTAAACAATTAATCCTCTTTTAAACGATATGTCTTTTTCTCTTACCATATATCCTTTTTTTGCAAAACCAAGAATTGTTATTACAACTAAATAAATCAGCAAAATAGCGATTACACAAATCATTATCAGCTTGACAAAGAAGGGTGCCTCTTCCCCGGCAAAAAAAATGAAAGCGAGAATTCCTGTAGTCACAAATAGTGCAAAAATTGCCAGCCTTATAAGAATAATTTTAAGATAATTTTTACTTAAAGAGTTAAATTCTTCCTGATGAATTTCCGGTAGATTTTCAGGTAGAACTACTGAATTTGAAAAGTTTTCCATTTGTTTATTTAACTTGTTTTTCCAAATATATTAATTACATTTTAACGGGATTATTACTATTCATACGTAATTCCCTTGTCTTTATTCTTCAGTGCGTAACTGGTAACTGTTGTAATACTGTTTGGTGGCAAAAGCACTTGCTTTGGATTTGACGAACCAAACACATGTTCTGCATTCAATTCAAAACCAGGTTTGTTAACAATTTCTTTAGAAGTTTGGTAAACATTTAATTCTTTGCCCGGGAAGTTGCTAATATTAAGACTTACAATTTTTTCTTCGTCGCTTTTGTTCAAAATAAAAACACTTAATTGTTTTGAAGGACTCATTACTGCCAAGGACATGATAACGCTATCCGGTTGATTAACTTTGCATTCTATTATTGAAGATTCTTTCGACAAAAATCTCGAAATGATGCCAAAACCATAATAAGCTTCATTTTCAGGTTCGATTACTTTTAAATAGGTTTTTGTATCCCTGTCGAAAGTTTTAATGAGCTGCCATTGACCATCCAAATCACCACGGTTGGTGAAACTCCAGCGATTAACACCGTCGGCACCTGCACGAAAAATTCTAATCACATCATTTGCATTTGATACAGCTGCTTCAAAAGATTTTTGATTTGGATCATCTGTTCCCCAACCCAAACTCATATTTCCATATTCCGTCAGAAAAAATGGTTTGTTTTGTGAATGAGCCCAGTCGGCCCATTTCTTTAGGTTGGCTTCTCCTTTTTTGTCTACTCCATCATACGAATGAATATCAATGGCGCCAAAATATTTTACCATATCAAGTTTTTCTACTTCAAAGGGCGGCATACTTGTCCAATCAGGCCCTGAAATTGGTATCTTTATCTCTCTTGCATCAAACTCTTCTTTTAATCTTTTCCATGCATCATTTATCGATCCTTCCGAATCGCCATATTCCCACCAATATCCCCAAGGTCCGCCCGGGGGTTCGTTGGTCATACAAAAATATTTTATACAGGTATATCCTTTGGTTTTTGTCAGGTGTTCAATTAAGGTGGCGATTCCGTTTGCATAATCGTCAAGATTTTTTGGAGCACTGATTAAAGGATGCACCCCGGGGTAAGCGTTCCATTCATTAAAATTTGACATTTGTTGCAGAAATACATCAGCACCGTTTTTTTCGCAATAATCAAGAATGTGATACAATGAGCGCATTTCTTCACTTTCCCAGGCGAAATTATTTTTTTCCGGTTCATACGAGCGGTGAGTAATTTCAACCCGGATAAAGTTGAGGCCAAGCCATGCTGCATGATTCTTAATTTGATTCCAGGCTAGTGTATCACTACTGGGAGGATTTCCTCCATAAGCACTTCCCAAAGGAGCAATCTCTCTGACTTTGTATTTGTATTTATCGTTATTCAGTGGTAATACGTCAGTAATGGCATGCCATGATGCACCCATTCCTCCTTTCATGGTATGTAGAATTTTTGATGTGTCAACATCAATTTTTATGTCTGGTTGATTGGGGTCTTTACAATGTGTAAGCATAATAAGAATGGTTAAAACAATAAATAATCGATTCATAATTGCTGCTGGTTATGTTTTTTAGTGGATAAATCACTTTGTTCAAAACAATAAATGCGGTTTAATTTGTAGAAAAGTCCAATCCCCTTCTTGCTTTTTTTCTTACTTCTTCAAACTGCTGACGTAAATCATTCAAAACAGAACTATAATCCGGATTGTCTGAAAGGTTAAGCTGTTCTTCCGGATCTTTTTTGTGATTATATAATTCTTCATTTTTTAACGCTGCATTCTCACCCCAGCGGTTGTATCTCCAGTTTTCTGTTCTTAAAGAAGCTGCTTTCCCGCCATTGGTAACGGTGTATGCTACAGACTGAATATTTTTAGTTTCCTTTCCTTTTATATATTCAACCAGGCTTTTCCCTTGTAAAATTTTTGGTTGTTTTTCAGAATAACCGCACAGTTCAATAAGTGTAGGGTAGAGGTCTAATAACTCAGCAATGGATGAACACGACTTACCGTTGGTTTTTTCCAACCCGGGAACTGAAATAATCATCGGTACACGAATACTTCCTTCCCACAAACTTTGTTTTGCCCAGCAATCGTGCTCTCCCAGATTATATCCATGGTCTGATATAAAAATAACTATGGTTTCATTTCTTAGATTTAGCCTGTCCAGTGCATTCAGTAATCGTCCAACCTGCTGGTCCATAAACCGAACACTTGCCATGTAAGCACTAACAGATTGTTTTTGCTGAATTTCATTCATACCCCAGATATTATTATTCCGGGTTCTTAGAGCATTCAAGGGGACATTCTCTCCAATCTCGTACGAAGGCAATACAACTTCATTATCAGGATAAGGTTCAAAACAGTTTTTGGGTGCAACAAAAGGCACATGAGGCCGAACAAAACCAACAGCCAGGAAAAAAGGAGCATCTTTTTTTATCCTTTGTT
The DNA here is from genome assembly GCA_913063265.1 of uncultured Prolixibacteraceae bacterium. Lineage (GTDB taxonomy): Bacteria > Bacteroidota > Bacteroidia > Bacteroidales > Prolixibacteraceae > Draconibacterium. Next base: position 28,022 of record CAJXZG010000010.1, read on the forward strand.
TATTGGTACCGTATTTTGGAACTTCACCGGCCCTGTTTTCAAGAATTGCAATTGCCTGACTTGCAGCCATGTAGTCGGCCTGTGTATCTTCATGCTCATCATCCAGAATTATTCTTGCAAAGCTTGACCCAAAGTGTTTGTTTTTGGGTGATAATAATTCCAGTTTACCTGGGCTCAATGTTTCCGGAGCCATAACATTATAGGTATAGTCCCATGAATCGGGTTCATCACCACCAATTTGTCCACGTTCAATACCACCCGGTACACCCATGTGATAGATTTTTGAAACGCGAGCAGTAAAATATCCCTGCTCGCGAAAAAATCCTGCCATTGATGGATGGTTTGCTAGTGACGGTGTTTCTTTTTTGTAACTTCCGGGTTGATCATCATTACGTAAAACGCCATTGGTTTCAGGATACAAACCGCTCATAAAAGAAGCCCTCGAAGGGCCACATAATGGGAACTGGCTGTAACACCTTGTAAAACGAACTCCCTCTTTAGCCAGCCTGTCCAGCTCCGGAGTGTGTTTTTCGATTTGCATGTATGGCCCGATTCGCGTATTTAAATCGTCGGCAACAATGAGTAAAATATTTGGTTTTTCTGCCTTAACAAATTGAAATGAAAATAGAAACAAGAAAAAAAAGATTCTAAAAAATCGCATAACTTTTGTTTAATTCATTTCTAAAAATATGAAAAAAGCAAATATCCGGAATCCAAAAAGAAAAAGAAATACAGATCAATTAATCCATTCCATCCATAGAAATAATGGTTCCGTCATCGTTGTATTTTAATTCTCTAACCTTAATACTTCTTAACCATGTTTTTCCACCGGAAGGCACGCTATCGTGATAAAATAAATACCATTTTCCTTTAAACTCACATATTGAGTGATGAGTTGTCCAGCCCACAACGGGAGTTAAAATAACACCCTTGTAGGTAAATGGTCCGTAAGGATTATCACCAATGGCATAACACAAATTATGAGTGTTTCCTGTAGAATATGATAAGTAATATTTTCCGTTGTATTTGTGCATCCATGGCCCTTCAAAGTATCTGCGGTCGTGATCCCCGGCTTTCAGAGCTTCTCCGTTTTCATCCAGAATTACTGCATTTTTAGGTTCTTCAGCGAATTCAAGCATATTATCGCTCAATAAGGCAACTTTTGCACAAAGCGCAGGCTCATTGTCAGCAGGTTCCTGGCCACATTCTATGGCTTTGTTGTTACGATAGCGCTGTAACTGGCCTCCCCAGATTCCTCCCCAATACATATAATATTTGCCATCTGAATCTTCTAAAACGGCCGGATCAATACTGTGACTTCCTTTTATCGGATCACTTTCAGGTATAAACGGGCCTTCAGGTTTGTCACTTACTGCAACACCTATTCTGAAAATATCGTTTTGATCTTTTAAGGGGAAATAGAGATAATACTTTCCATCTTTGTGCGCAGCATCGGGGGCCCATAACTGACGCCCTGACCATGGGATATCTTTTACATCAAGCACGACTCCGTGGTCAGTACATTCTCCTTCAATGTCATCCATTGAAAATACATGATAATCGCGCATGTCAAAATGATCCCCGTTGTCATTTTCAGGGATTCCTGATTCGATGTCGTGAGATGGATAAATGTATAGTTTTCCGTTAAAAACATGTGCCGATGGATCGGCTGTATAAATTCCCGGTGTTAAATATTTTGGTTTCATCTCATTAAAGTTTTAAGTGTCATTTGTATTCGATGTAACTTACAATGAATTTTAAAAATGCCGATTGTAGATTATAAACACCCTAAAATTCATGCCCGTTTCATTTTATATTATTTTGATGATTTTTCTCTTCGTTCGATAAGTTCCTGTTCAATTTGTACTTCTTTTTTCTTATTTATTTCATAAAAGAATAATAGCAAAACTACCATAAAGAAAGGTATGGATGCATATACACTAACCAGCATTTTTGCACCTGTTGCAACGGTTTCTGGTTGAATAATCTCCGCTCCTGCTGCAACCATATCTTTATTAACGTACCCATAAAGACCTAATATCCATGTTACCAAAGCGCCTCCGATTGACAATCCTGATTTTAAACCAACCATCATGGCTGAAAAAATAATTGCTGTGGCTCTGCGATTGGTTTTCCATTCAGAGTAATCAGCAACATCGGCAATCATAGCCCAGAGTATTGGAATGGTAATACCATAAAAGAATCCGTGCAGAATTTGTGAAGCAAACATCATTTTTACACTTTCAGGTTTATAAAAAACAAAAAAGAGTATAAAAAGAGTAGACACAAAAAGTGCGGATGAGAAAACGTCTCTTTTGCCATATTTGTCAGCCAGCTTTTTAGAAATTCCAATTCCAACCAGCATAAAAATAATTCCTCCGGCATTAAACAGACCAAATCCTGCCGAAATTGGCTCAGAACCAAAGAAGTTAATTCCTATTGATGTAAGTGAATCTGTTATCGGACTGATAAAGCTTGTTAAAGCAGGCTCATCTACAAAATTGTTAAAATAATAAACATACGACCCTCCCTTCATGGCAAGTGTTACAAATACAAGAATTGTAGATACCAGCATAATTACCCATGGCCTGTTTTTTACAAGATCTGACAAATCTTCTTTTAATGTTGATTTTTGTTGTTCAGTCGGTATAATTCTTTCCCTGGTACTGAAGAATGTTATTAGCAGCATTATTGTTCCAAGAATGGCCAGCCAGGTCATTACTGCTTCTATACCAGCAGCTTTGTCTCCCTTCCCTGCATACTCGATAATAGGTAACATAAAAACCTGAACAAAAAACTGGGCAAACATTACAGCTACAAACCTAATCGAAGAGATACTGTTTCTTTCCGCCATATCTCCGGTTATTACTCCACTAAGTGCAGAATAAGGAAGATTATTTGCAGCATAAAACAGTAAAAGCAAAGTATAGGTAACAGCCGCGTAAATTACTTTACCTTTATAAGAAAAATCCGGCGTGGTAAAGGCAAGAAGAGCCACAACTCCAAGTGGAATAGCGGTATATAAAATCCAGGGTCTGAATTTTCCCCATCTTGATTTGGTACGATCTGCCAAAGCACCTATTATTGGATTAAATGCAAATGCGGCAATTAATCCAACTGTTAGCATTATAACCGAAGCATCATTGTTATTTAGTCCGTAAATATCAGTATAAAAGAATGCGAGGTAGGTAATAAGTGTCTGAAATACAAGGTTTGCTGCCAGGTCTCCCAAACTATATCCAATTTTCTCGAATAGAGAGACTTTTTGATTTGTTCTATTCATATGTTTGATTTTAATTTAGTTTATAATTACTGTACTGTTCTGGTTCGTACTGCTCGCAACAAAGCTAATGAAAGTTGATGATTTCACAAAGACCCAAATAAAGGAGAAGATTAAAATTTGGAAAATATTCTTCTCGGTCCGGAGAAGAAATTTAGTAAATTACACATGATTTCAATATTAGAATTAACCTAAATGAAAACTACAAACATTAACAGGAGAAATTTTATCTCAAAAACAGCTGTTGGAACTATGGGAATTGCAGGAATTTTAACATCCTGTTCAACCCAAAAAACAAAAAAAGAAGAAATCAAATTGCCGGAACTTTTGGATTTTGCTCCCGATGGGAAAGTTCTGAAAGCCGGTCTGATAGGTTGCGGAGGGAGGGGAACCGGTGCTGCTGTAAATTTTCTTGATGCCGGACCAAACCTGCAAATTACAGCCCTTGGCGATGTTTTTCAGGATAAAATTGATAATTGCCGGGCTGAATTAAAAAAACTGAAAAACGTTGAAATTGCAGATGAAAATTGTTTTGTTGGTTTCGATAGTTATCAGAAAGTTCTTGATTCGGATATCGATATAGTCTTGTTATGCACACCACCACATTTCAGGCCTCAACATGTTGAATCGGCAGTGCTATCCAGGAAGCATATCTTTATGGAAAAACCCATTGCAGTTGATCCGGTTGGTGCAAGATCAGTGTTAGCTTCTGCAAAAAAAGCTGAAGCGATTGGATTGAGTATGGTAAGTGGAACTATCAGGCGGGTTCAGAAAGATTATATGGAAACCTGGCGTCAGGTTGCAAATGGATTGATAGGTGAGATTACCGGGGCAAATATTATTCGAAACGGTGGAGCATTATGGTATAGAAACAGACAGCCAGACTGGACGGATATGGAATACATGCTACGAAACTGGGTAAACTTTTGTTGGCTTTCAGGTGATCATATTACAGAACAGTTTATCCATGAAATTGATGTAATGAACTGGCATGTTGGTCAAAATCCTGTAAGTGCCATAGGGTGGGGAGGAAGACAAAGAAGGATAACCGGTGATCAATACGATTTTTTTAGTGTAGAATATGTTTACGATAATGGAATAAGGACTCATTGTGCTGCGCGTCAAATTAATGGATGTTCAAATCGTAAGGTGGAACAGATAAATGGTACTCAGGGATTTGCAAAAGCATCAGGAACAATTTACGACTGGAAAGGCAATGAAATCTGGAAATATCCAACTCCAGAGGAAGGAGACACATCTTCACCCTGGAAAGTTACCAATCCCTTTGTACAGGAACATATTAACCTCGTGACCGCAATTCGTACCGGAAAAACAATCAGCGATGCTGAAGCTCAGGTAAATTCAACATTGATAACAATTATGGGAAGAATGGCAGCATACACAGGAAAAGAAATTACATGGGAAGAACTGATGAATTCTGATCTTTATCTTGGTCCCAAGACCTATGTTTTTGGACCGGTTCCGGAAGTAAAAGAGGAAATTCCTGTAGTGGGGATTGAAAATAAGCCAACTTAAAATTTTAATATAAACCAATATGAAATTACTATTGCAGTTGATTTTTATAATCATTGCTTCAGGTGCAGCAAATGCACAAAAACCATTATTTAAATTCGGGAGCGAAATTAAACATGAAAGCCTGATTCCCGGTGAAAAAGTAAAAGGTAAAACTATAAACTGGTTTCAGGTAAATACAGATGACGATACCTGGGGTGTAACTAAAGAAGAACTTGTATGTTCAGGACATCCTATTGGGGTGGTCAGAAGTGAAAAAATGTATAAAAATTTTATCCTGCATATCGAGTGGAAACATATGGAAGCAGGAGGTAATTCGGGAACTTTTGTTTGGAGCAGGGCTGAACCGGGTAAAAACCGGCTGCCGGATGGTGTAGAAGTACAAATGCTTGAACTGGAATGGGTAAATCTTAATATGAGAAATGGTGAAAAACCTCCTGTTGCTTATGTTCATGGAGAGTTATTTGGAGTTGGGGGAGTAAAAATTGTACCTGACAACCCTCGTGGTGAACGGAGTAAATCTGTTGAAAACCGTTGTTTGGGGAAAGGAGAGTGGAACACTTACGATGTTGTTTGTGTTGACGGGACAGTCAAACTTTCAGTGAATGGTAAATTTGTAAATGGCATCAGTCAGTCTTCACAAAAAGAAGGGTACATTTGTCTTGAATCTGAGGGTGCTGAGATTCATTTTAGAAATATCCGAATTATAGAATTACCATAACAATAATCAGCTTTGCCAGGTAATTGGCTCAGGATGTATTGTTGAAATATAACCAAATTTCTCTTTTATTGCAGTTTCAATTTTGGTGCAGATTTCATGGGCTTCTTCAAGCGGCATTTCGGGCGGAAGCTTAATATGACAACTCAATTCGGAATGATGACCATAGTTGTGAATATGAATATGGTGTAAATGAATTGGTTGCCTGCATGCATTTTGAGCGGTCTCTCTAATTGATAATAATAAATCTTCTGCCGGACTTTCACCCAACAATGAAATAATTTCTTTTGAAAGAATCTCCCAACTGGCGTAACCTATCATTAAAGCCACAATAAAACTTAAAACTGCATCAGTCCACCAAAAATAGTTTCCAATGGCCAATCCTATTAATATAATAATTGAAGAAAGTGCATCAGATCTATGATGCCAGCCATCGGCTCTCAGTATGGATGAGTCACTTTTTTTTGCCGCCCAAAAAGCATATTGGGCCATGGCCTCCTTTGTTAAGATTGAGAAAATCGTTGCTATCCATGCAACTGTTCCGTATATGGTTTTTTCCTTTGTACTAAATTTTTCGAAAGCGCCAATTACAAAATCGAAAGCAACTATAGCAAGTAAAACACCTACAATAATTGCGGCAATATGCTCTGCCCTGCCATGACCAAAAGGATGATCTTCGTCAGCAGGTTTTCTTGATACTTTGCCGGCAATTAAAACAATTACCGATGAAACCGTATCAGTTAAAGTGTGCCAGGCATCGGCAATTAATGCAAGCGAACCGGTTACTACTCCGGCCCAGTATTTCAGAATAAAAAGAAATGTATTGCCTAAAATAGAAATCCAGCCCTCACGTACAATGTATTTTTTATTGTCTGGCATTTAACAAAAATATGAAAATGAAGTCAATTAGAAACTTCTATTTTGAGTTTTGGAGCAGTTTATGAAGTTCGGGTTTGTAATTTCTCCCAACGGGTAATTTCTTTTTGTTGATTTCGACAAAGCCCGGACCCACTGATTCTATCCTGGAAACAGATATAATATATCCCCGGTGAATTTGTATAAATTTGTCGTTTGGTAAAGTCTCAAACAGCCTTCCAATCCTTTCTTTTGTTACGATTTTTCTTTCGGTTGTATAAGCAATTACATAATCGCCCAGACTTTCAAAATAAAGAATATCATCGATATTCACTTTATAATGTTTTTTATCAGCCTTCAGAAAAATAAACTCCCGGATTTTATTCCCTGAATTTTCTTTTTTATTAGCATTTTTATGCAATTGGTCCAATTCAAGAAAGTTATTAATTGCTTTGGCAAATCTTTCAAATGAAATGGGTTTAAGCAGGTAATCCACAACCTGCAACTCAAAGGCATCGATAGCATAATCGCGATATGCTGTTATAAATATAACTTTTGGTGGATGTGCCAGCGAACGGACAAATTCCACTCCTGTAATTTGTGGCATTTGAATGTCGCAAAAAAGTAAATCGATATGTTCTTTTGCCATAACAGGCATTGCTTCGAGGGCGTCATTGCATTCAGCAACAACCTCAAAATCCGCAAATGCAGCAAGATGATTTTTAATCAACCTGATTGCAATTGGTTCGTCATCGATAATAAGGCAACGGTACATTACTAATTTTCGAGTTCTAAGGTTAAATTTACCAAAAATGTTTTATCCTTTTCATCTATATCAAGGATATGTTTTTTGGGATATATTAATTCCAATCGTTTTTTTACATTGGTTAAACCAATTCCTTTTGTATAGTTCTTTGATTCAAACTTTAATGGATTTTTGGAATTTTCCACTTTAAGGATCAACAATTTTCCATTAATTTCAAGCTCGATATTTACAAAAGCATTTCCCGGAAATTTACTGACACCATGCTTAAATGCATTTTCTATAAATGGCAGAATTATTAAAGGGGCAATATTTAAATTACTAGTCTGGTCGGGAAATTTTAAATCGAGTTTCAATTTATTGGAATACCTGATTTTTTCTATTTCAATATAGTTTTTCAGATTCGCCATTTCCTCGGATAACAGTACACGCGGAGCATCACATTTATAAAGTATATAATCCAGGATTTCAGATAATCTTAAAACCAAACCCGGAGCTTCGTCAGATTTTTCTAATGTCAATCCATAAAGGTTATTCAGGGTATTAAATAAAAAGTGTGGATGAACCTGTGCTTTCAACATTTTTAATTCAGCCTCTTTAAGCTTTAATTCGGTTGCAAGTTTTGTTTTTTCCAGTTCATTTTTTTCTTCCTGTATAAAAAATGCTCTTTTAATTTGTTTGATTGAAATAGCAAAGAATACAATAAAGTTAAGTGAAATAACCTGTAATTCAGGGTGTAAAACTGCAGGTTCCAGAGAAGCCTCTGTTTCCAGTATGTAAATCAATGCAAAAAATACAATCAGAAAAGATAGCCAGGTAGCAGTTAGTAAAGTCATAAAACTGATAAAAAAGAATCTGCCATAACGTTTTTGCCATAAAAACTTTGGAACCAGAATGTAATTAAAAAAATAGGTAACAATAATGGCGATTGGTAAAAGACCGGTTGAGAAAATTATTGAAACTTGCTGAAACTGGCTGTTCCAGTTAAAAACGAGGAAATAGAAAAATCCCACAATTACCCAGAAAAGAATATGATATGAAATCCTAAGTATTCTGGATTTCTGCATTTCATGAATTATATGCTGAATTTTTTTAGTCATTACAATTGAAGGTAAAAAATAATAATGATTTGGGGATTAATAAAATTCTATCGTTAAAATGCACAAATTTGATGTTGAGTAACAAAAAGTATAAGATTTGTTGTAAAAATACCGTAAGTTGAAATTCAAATCCGTTTTGCTGTCGTTTGACGACAAAATTCTTTTTAAAACTGTTTTGTGTTTTAGTTTGCAATGGTAAACTTTAAAAACAAATTATTATGATTGATTTAGAAAAAACAGAAGCTGGATTTGGATATATGATACAGGCTTATAAAACAGGTGGACCATATATGCATTTTATTACGATTTTTGGCTTATTTGCTTTGGCGATTGCTATTTGGAAAATTGTAAGAATTGGTACTAAAAAAGATGTGGATTTCCGGTTTTTAGAATTGATTAGAATGTTTGGATCCCTGGCAGTCGCGACCGGATTTCTATCTCAAATAATTGGAATTGTTTTGGCTCTTGAGGCCATCCGTGCAGCTGCCGATATTTCTCCGGAAATTGTTTTGGGAGGTGCAATAGTCAGTTTTTATGCGCCTATTTGGGGATTTATGGTTTTTATTTTTTCAATAATTCTTTATTATTCTTTAAAGGAAATTATTAAAACAAAATCACCCGTGTAATAAACCGGATTTTGGAAAATCAGGTCAATTTCTGTTTTGAAATTGGCCTATTTTATTTTGTCAGCGATGTTTTTAAAGATTTTTTCAACAGAAGGGATTTTACTAAGTTTAGAGAACATCCCTTTTTTCCCGTAGTACAAAAAAATATTCCTTAAATACATTAGCAATCCCAGGCTATGGGCTGTAAAAAGTACCGGATCCAATCTAGGTATCGAATAAATAAAAATCATTAAAGAGCCCACAGTGCTAAAAATCCAGAATCCAAGGGGAAGTACCGATTCCTTGTGATATTCAGAAAAAAGCCACTGGTACAAAAATCTTGAATTAAATATTATCTGACCCATTGAGCCCCATATTAACAGAAACAGTGAAACATCGTCATTTTTAATTATCGATGTAAAATTGTAATTCTCTCCGGTTATCAGCCATAATACATAAATTACCGGTACTACAATGGCAAGCGTACGGGTAATAATATGCATTTTATTCCAGGCTTTTTTTAATTGAAGGTTTCTGATGTAAACACTGTATACCAGAACCTGGCCCAAAACTATGGTGAAATCATTTCTTAAGATACCATAGGTAAGCATTAGCATTGAAGCAAAAAGACTAATTTGCCAGTAAATTACCGGTGAAATAATTTCACCTTCCTGTTCAGATTTAAACCATTGAACTATGGTTCTTGCAAAAAACAGGAACTGAGCTAAAAAGCCAAATACAATAATGAGATAATCATTCATTTACTATAAAACAAGGGGGCAAAAATAGTAATCTTATGAAACTAAATTGATTTTTTATGTGCTGAATTACGTTTGTTCCAGTTTTGCTAATGCTTTGCGTGCGGCATTTTGATGAGCCTCTTTTTTTGAAGCTCCGGTTCCAAATCCTAATTTCTGATTATCGACAACTACAACAGCAGTAAATTTTGGCTGTTTGTTTTTTTCGTTAAATTCTTCTGTAGTGTCAAACTCAAGGGCTTTTTTATTTTTCTGACTCCATTCAATTAACTGACTTTTAAAGTTTGAGTCGTTTTGTTCAATCTCGTTTAAATCAACAAAGTTTGAAAGTATTTTTTTAGTAATAAAATATTTGGCTGCATGATAACCCTTGTCGAGATATATTGCACCTATAAGTGCTTCCAGTGCATCGCCATAGATATGACTGCTGTCGATTTTTTTTGTAGTGTTCGAATCGATAAAAACACTTAAGCCCATTTCGTTGGTAAGTTTGGTAAGAAATGCCCGGTTTACCAATTTAGACCTCATCTTGGTAAGAAAACCTTCATCTTCCTGCGGAAACCTGTTATACAGGAAATCGGCAATCACAGCACTTAAAACAGCATCCCCAAGAAACTCCAGGCGTTCATTATTTACAAAATTTCCCTGTGAATCAACGGCTGATGCAGATTTATGCAAAAATGCCAGATCGTAAAGTTTAAGATTATTAGGATAGGTGCCGATAACATCTTTTAAAAACAAATAAAACTCTTTTCGATTGGAAGAAAAGAGTTTTATTCGTTGTACTATTATCCTAACCACAATCTTCTAATGTTTTTTGAAAACCAGAGTTGCATTATGACCACCAAAACCAAAAGTGTTACTTAGTGCAACATTAATTTCTCTTTCTTTGGCAACGTTGAACGTTAAATCCAATCTGTTGTCAATCTCCGGATCATCTGTAAAATGGTTTATCGTTGGCGGAACAACGTTATCTCTAATGGCAAGTATACTTGCAAGTCCTTCAACTGCTCCGGCTGCGCCTAACAGGTGGCCGGTCATTGATTTTGTTGAGCTGATACTTAATTTATAGGCATGCTCACCAAAAGTTTTAATGATAGCCTTTGGTTCTGCAATATCACCTAGTGGTGTGGCAGTGCCATGTACATTAATGTAGTCAATATCTTCCGGTTTCAACCCGGCATCTTCAATGGCCCATTTCATTACAAGGTTAGCTCCTCTTCCTTCCGGATCAGGGGCAGTAATATGATGTGCGTCAGCCGACATACCTCCACCACCCATCTCTGCGTAAATGGTTGCACCTCTTTTAACTGCGCTTTCATATTCCTCGAATATAAATGCTGCTGAACCTTCACCCATAACAAAACCATCACGATCCAAATCGAAAGGTCGTGAAGCTGTTTTGGGATCATCGTTTCGCGTTGAAAGTGCACGCATTGAATTAAACCCGGCAATACCTGCCTGATTGATACCTGCTTCAGATCCTCCTGTTACCATAATATCCGCTTTCCCTAAACGAATCAGGTTAAAAGCTTCTATCATCGCGTGTGAAGCAGAAGCACAGGCGGAAACCGCAGTGAAATTTGGTCCTCGAAAACCATATTTCATTGAGATTAATCCACCTGCAATGTTTGCAATCATTTTAGGGATAAAAAACGGAGAAAAGCGTGGCATTTCATCTTTAAACTGTCTCGATTCCTCAAAAAAGGTTTCCAGACCTCCAATTCCTGCACCCCAAATAACACCTACCCTGTCATGATCAATCTGATCCAGGTTTAATCCGGAATTCTCAAGAGCCTGCTGACTACTGGCGAAAGCATATTGCGTGTACAAATCATGTTTCCTGATTTCTTTACGCTCCATATACTTTTCAGCATCGAAGTCCTTAATCTCACAAGCAAATTGAGTTTTATGATTCGTTGGATCAAACTTAGTAATAGGTCCGGCGCCACTTACACCATTAACCAAATTTTTCCAAAATTCGTCAACGGTGTTACCTAATGGGTTTACGGTTCCTACTCCAGTAATTGCTACCCGTTTCAATTCCATAAATGAAATTTCTGATTTATTTACTTAACTGCCGCTTCGATATGGGCAATTGCTTCTCCTACTGTTGAAATTTTTTCAGCTTCGTCGTCTGGAATAGCAAGATCAAATTCTTTTTCAAATTCCATGATTAACTCAACTGTATCCAATGAATCTGCACCTAAATCGTTTGTAAACGATGCTCCGGGAACAACTTCACTGTCATCAACTCCTAATTTATCTACGATAATAGCTTTTACTTTTGCTGCAACGTCAGACATAATTCTAATTTTTAATTAATACTTAAATTTGTTTCTAAATAATTCGCTGCAAAGTAATACATTTACGATGTTAATCTCAAAGAAAAAAATTAAAAAAGATATGGTGTTGAGAGGAATTCTAAGATTCAAACCGTTAGATTTGAACATTTTATTCAATTATTCTAATAGTTAATTTATTGTTAAAATGAAAGTAAAAAAAATAGCATTATTTGCTTCGGGGTCGGGAACGAATGTACAAAATATTGTGGAGTATTTCTCTGAAAACAAAGAGATTGTAGTCGATTCTGTTTGGACAAATAATCCTGATGCTTATGTGTTGGAAAGGGCAAAAAAGTACAATATAGATTCATTTGTGTTTAACAGAAACGAATTTCGCAATACAACCCAGGTTGTTGATGAATTAATAAGCAGGGGAGTTGATTTGGTGGTACTGGCTGGTTTTCTGTGGCTGATTCCTGAAAGTTTGATACATAATTTCAGAATTATAAATATTCATCCGGCTCTTTTACCTAAGTATGGAGGTAAGGGAATGTATGGCATGAATGTGCATCGTGCAGTTTTGGAAAATAAGGAATCAGAATCAGGAATAACAATTCATGAAGTAAACGAAAAATATGATGAAGGGAAAATTCTTTTTCAATCCAGGGTAAATGTCACACCTGATGATACACCTGAAACAGTTGCTCGGAAAGTTCATGAACTGGAGTATAAATATTTTCCTGGGGTTATTGAAAATGTTTTAAAAGGTGAGTTATAGAGTATTTAAAAAATCGATTGTTTCAAATCATTTTATTTTTGGCAATCTGCTTAAGTAGTGGTTAATAAAGATTACAATTTAACATATCTTGTTAAATAATGTTAAGCTCTGAAATCAACCCATTTCAATAAAATTATCTTTGCTACATGAGTCAGAAAACACTTATATCAATAATTGTACTGTTGGTTTTTGTTCTTACCGGATTGATTTTAATTCAGACCAAAATGATTAAAACGGCTTCGGATATCAGGGAAGAACAATTTAACCAGATAGTTCGAAATTTATTGTATGATGTTTCTGAACATCTGGATAAAAACGAACAAACTATTGCACGAAACAGTGCACGGTTAAACAGATTGCCAGGATCCGTTTTGTCTGAGAAATTCAATATCTTTCCTAATGACGGTAAAAACAGCGGGGCTATAAGTATCAGTTCCCAGTATTTTGACAATGGAGTAATAAGTGAATATCGTGAAGAAATAAAATTAAGTGTACCTGAATCTTCGGACTCAAAACTGGGTGGAGATGAACTAAACGAAAGCACTTTACTTGGAATTGAAAGTTTGGTGGATTTAAGAAATCTGGAGCAAAGAAGAAAAAGATGGTTAAATGACATTAATTGGTACAACTATAAAGTTCTGCTTGAGGAAAGACCAATCAGAGAAAGAATCGATTCTTTGTTTTTAAATGATATTCTGGCATTTGCTTTTAATGAAAGTGGGATTGGACTGGAGTATAAATATGCGGTAAAAAACTCAAACCTGGGAAAAGATAAAGTAATTATGGGTGACCCTGATTATGATCCCGGCAGGCAAAAAGTATACAACCAGCCGCTTTTTCAAAAAGATCTGAACGGTGCCAAGCCCAATTATCTTTATGTATATTTTCCAAAAAGAAGAGGGTATCTTTTGAAGGAAACAGGTTTTACGATTATACCAACTGTAATTTTAACAGGCTTTCTGATTGCTATTTTTGTATATACCATAATGGTAATTTTTAAACAGAAGAAACTGTCGATAATAAAGAATGACTTTATCAACAATATGACCCATGAATTGAAAACTCCAATTTCTACGATTTCTTTGGCCAGTCAGATGCTAAGCGATGGTACTATTGCAAATACACCTCAAACCATCGAACATGTCTCAAAAGTTATAAATCAGGAAAGTAAACGATTAGGCTTTCAGGTTGAGAAGGTGTTACAAATGGCTGTTTTCAATGAGGGCAGATTAAAATTTAAATTTAAAGAGTTCGATATTAATAAAATGATCGAAACGGTTTCTTCAAATTTTGAACTGCGTGTTAAAAATAAAAACGGGACACTAACAACAGAAACTCTGGCGGAAAGATCAATTATAAACGGAGACGAAGTGCATATAACTAATGTGATTTTTAATTTGCTCGATAACGCTGTAAAGTATAGTAAAAACTCTCCCCGGATAAAAATTACAACAGGAAACAAAAACGGAGAGTTAATGGTATCGGTGGCAGATAACGGAATAGGTATCTCCAAAGAACATCATGCTCAGATTTTTGACAGATTCTATCGGGTTCCCACAGGAAATGTGCATGACGTAAAAGGATTTGGATTAGGATTGAGTTATGTTAAAAAAATAGTAGATTCGCATAATGCACAAATTAAAGTCGAAAGTGCTGTAAATAAAGGAACTAAGTTTACAATATTATTCCCATTAATAAATAATTAACCATGGAACAAAAAACAAAATTGCTTCTTGCAGAAGATGACGAAAATTTAGGATTATTATTAAAAGAATATCTGGTCGCAAAAGGGTACGATGCAAATCTTTTTCCCGATGGCGAAGCCGCATATAAGGGTTTTATGCGCGATCATCATGATATCTGTATTCTGGATATTATGATGCCCAAAAAGGACGGATTTACCCTCGCAAAAGAAATCAGAATGGTAAACCAGGATATCCCGATTTTATTTCTTACTGCAAAAAATATGAAGGAGGATGTACTTGAAGGTTTTAAAATTGGTGCCGACGATTATATTACCAAACCATTTAGTATGGAGGAATTAATCATGAGAATCGAAGCCATTTTAAGACGAACTTCTCAGGAAAATCAGGCCAATGCACAACCCGTCTTTACATTGGGAAAATTCTCTTTCGATACAAGAAAACAAACGTTAACAGAAGGTGACAATGTAGTAAAACTTACCACTAAAGAATCTGACTTGTTAAAGTTATTATGTCAGAATGCCAATAAAATTCTGGAAAGAAATTACGCATTACGTTCAATCTGGATTGATGACAATTATTTTAATGCCAGAAGCATGGACGTATATATTACAAAACTCAGAAAACATTTGAAAGAAGAACCTTCGGTTGAAATTATTAATGTTCACGGGAAAGGTTATAAGTTGATAATGTAATTGATAATGAGGAGGTAAAAAACAAAAGCCGGGATTTAATAAAAATCCCGGCTTTATTTTTTATTAAATAAATCACAAAGCTAGTCCAGTTTTAAAACAGCCAGGAAAGCTTTTTGCGGTACTTCAACATTACCGATTTGTTTCATTCGCTTTTTACCCTTTTTCTGTTTCTCCAACAATTTACGTTTACGTGTGATGTCACCTCCATAACATTTTGCAGTAACATCTTTTCTGACTGCCTTTACAGTTTCACGGGCGATTATTTTTGCCCCAATAGCTGCCTGAATTGCAATGTCAAATTGTTGCCTCGGAATAAGTTCTTTCAATTTTTCACACATTCTTCTTCCGAAAGTATAAGCATTATCGAAGTGAATCAGTGTTGAAAGTGCATCCACCATTTCGCCGTTTAAAAGAATATCCAATCGAACCAACTTTGCAGGTTTATATCCGCTAATGTGGTAATCAAAGGAAGCATATCCTTTTGAGATACTTTTTAATTTGTCATAGAAATCGAAAACAATTTCGCCCAGGGGAATATTAAAAATCAACTCTGCCCGTTCGGCAGTAAGGTAACTCTGGTTTACAAGCGTCCCTCGTTTATCCAAACACAAATTCATTACCGGACCAATAAATTCCGATGCAGTAATTATGTTTGCACGAATATAAGGTTCCTCAATCTCATCAATGGTAGTCGATGCAGGCATCCCTGACGGATTATAAACGGTTTGCGTTGTGCCGTCAGTTAATTTTGCCAGGTACGAAACGTTGGGAACTGTCGTAATGACATTCATATCAAATTCGCGATCCAACCTTTCCTGGATGATTTCCATATGCAATAATCCCAAAAATCCGCAACGGAAACCAAATCCAAGTGCTGCCGATGATTCCGGTTCAAATGTAAGGGAAGCATCATTTAACTGGAGCTTATCCATTGCTGCACGCAAATCTTCATAATCTTCGGCATCAATCGGGTAAACCCCCGCAAATACCATCGGTTTTACCTCCTCAAAACCTTCAATAGCTTTTTCACAAGGCTTTTTTACATGGGTAATCGTATCACCAACTTTTACTTCTTTTGCCGTTTTAATTCCAGAAATAATATATCCAACATCACCGGGGCCCAAAACATCTTTTGGCTGAAGACCAAGTTTTAGCACACCAACTTCATCAGCGTCATACTCTTTCTTTGTGGCAACAAATTTTACAAGGTCTTTTTTCCGAAGTTGTCCGTTTACAATTTTGAAATATGCGATAATACCTCTGAAAGAATTAAATACGGAATCAAAAATAAGAGCCTGGAGTGGAGCATCGGGATCGCCAACCGGATGTGGTATCTTATGGATAATTTGTTCCAGGATTTCTTCAATACCTTCTCCTGTTTTTCCACTTGCTCTTATAATATCCTCTTTGTCGCAACCAATTAAATCTATTATCTGGTCTTCCACAACTTCCGGCATGGCATTTGGTAAATCCATTTTATTGAGAACCGGAATTATTTCAAGGTCATGTTCAATGGCAAGATATAAATTAGAAATTGTCTGAGCCTGAATGCCCTGTGTTGCATCGATAATTAACAACGCACCTTCGCAAGCTGCGATTGATCTGGATACTTCATATGAAAAATCCACGTGTCCGGGAGTATCAATCAGGTTTAGTTTATACTCCTGACCATCATGGAGATAATCCATTTGAATCGCATGACTTTTTATCGTAATACCCCGTTCCTTTTCCAGATCCATATTGTCGAGAACCTGATCATGCATATCTCTCTCCCCAACGGTTTTGGTAAATTCCAGTAATCTGTCGGCAAGGGTGCTTTTACCATGGTCAATATGGGCGATGATACAAAAGTTGCGAATGTTCTTCATTTATGTATAGTTAACGTTCTGTCTACTAATTCTGTTTTCAAAATTTTCGCAAATATAGTTTTTTTTAAAGATTTCACTTTTGAAATATACAGTATGTTAATGTGTGAATTTTTGTTAATAATTGTGCCTATGTTATTTTTTGGCACAGGGTTTGTTGAAAAGAAAATACGAAAACGATGTCAGAAACGATACAGTTTTATATACAAAAATGACACTTCGCAGCATCAGGCTGCATTTTTTCATAAGTTTGGTTTAGTTAGGTTAAGTTTGAATCCCGGGGTGTTGACCCCGGGATTTCTCTTTTACAGATACTTTGATTGATATTTTTTATTGAACAAACTGGATTTAATAAACTTACACGAAAGTTGAACTTACTGCCAAATACGAATCTGGCATCAATAGATTCCTGTTAACAGAAACTCTGCCTCTTTAATCAAAAAATATCAATTTAACTTGTACGGACAAGAATATTTTCGTATAATTGTACGTACAAGTAAAATAAGCCTTTTTTGACCTGAGCTTAATGTCGATTTTGAATCGAGAAAGACCAACAATTCAAATTTATATACATAAAACATAAACTTTAAATTAAATTATTATGAAACTAAAACTTCTACTTTTACTTATTTTGCTGTCGTGTGGCATAGTAAATGCACAAAACGATACGATTAAAACCCTGATTTTTACGCAGTATGCGGCAGGGGGAGATGTTGGTTGGCATACAGAAATAACCAATGTCGGTGATGAGCCAATTCAGATGGGAGATTTTAAATTGGTAAAACTTTCTCCTTATGTCGATTTTCAGATTTTTGACGAGAACACAGATGAATGGGGACCAAATCCTGCCTATTTCTTTTTTCCTGAAAGAATGCTTCAACCCGGAGAATCCTATGTTGTTACAGGAGCCGTAGATTTTGGCCCTGCGCAATATCAGAAAAGAGTTCCGGGTTTTCAGGATACAGAACAACAAAAAAATCCTGACTGGTATGAAGTAGCTGATTTGTTAATTCACTGGAAAGAGTATAAAAGTACACCTGAAGATATTGACAGTGTAACCACAGCCATTCCGGGATCAAAGGGATGGGGTGATATTTCCGGTATTTTGGGACACTGGAGAGGAAGAGATGGTTTTTATCTGGAACAACATTTACCAAACGGTGATTCGGTGGTTGTAGACCAGGTAAATTGTGTATTTGACAACGATGGTAAAAATCAGGATGCCGGTGGTTACGATGTTGCGGGTGTTGCATTGGCATCTGGACACAGTACAATAGTAAGAAAATTCGTAGTGAAATCGGGGAACCTTAAATTTAGAGAATCAAGAGGTGTGGGTGAAGACGATTCAGAATGGATGGTGGTTCCAAAAGAAGCAAGTCAATATCGGGATCTTGTTTGGATTCATGGAAATCATGGAGATTATAACCTGGATGAAAATACACTGGAATCAGACTTAATTGATGTTGATTTTGCGGGAAAAGTAATTACTGTTCCATGGGGTACCCGGAGAGGTGATGGAATTATGCAACATATGGTTAAAAAGCCGGGAGTGGCTTGGGAATATATCCTGAATACCAATGTTGAAGATTCTTTGGCATTTGGATGTCGAACAGGTGATCAACTTAAAATTTATGTTTGCGGAAACGATCTGGATGTTGCAACTTTTGATATAGTAGTTGCTGATCCCACTGAAGAAACTAATGTGGTAATTCCTGTGGCTAATTTAGATGTTGGTGGCTGGTGGAGAAGAGCTGTGGAAAGAGGTGCAGGAGATTATGGTTGGCCCAGAGTATCTGAGAATGCATCAGGAATGGATACCATCTCAGGCCGTTGGCAGGGTGCAGGTACAAAAATTGGTATTCCTTATGCTACAAGGGTTGACAGTTTGATACAAATGCTTGAAAAACCTGCAAATGCTTCATGGGAATTTGTATGGGTTGATGATGTTGAAAGGCCCGATTTAAAAGAAGGTGATAAATTAAAAGTAACGGCTCAGAATGGTAATGTTAAGGAATATTACATTCAGGTACAGGAAAAACAGGTGAGCTCTAATGCATATTTAAGCTCTATCACCTGGCCCGATATCCCTGATCATTATAAGGGATTGTTTGGATGGATTGGAGATACAATTCCAAATTTTGGTCCACAGGTGTACAATTACAAAGTTCAGGTCCCGCTTGATGTTGATGGAATACCCGCTTTGTTGGCTAAAACAGAAGATTTAAATGCAATTGTTGAAGTAAAAAGAGCTACCAGTTTATCAGGAACATTGGAAGATAGAACAGTTAGATTTATCGTTACTGCGGAAGATGATAGTGTAATGCAGGTATACAGCATTGAATTAATAAAAGAGAAAGATCCAAGAAAACTTCAGCCATATGTGGCCGAGCCATTTATTTCAGAATCTGTTTTTGCCGATCAGTGGGCAAATTTCTTCACTGAAATAGTAAATCCGGGTAATCAGGCACTGGATTTAAGTGATTATATGATTGTGTCCGGTTGGGTTTCCGATCCTGCAGGTGCAATAAGTCAGGCAAGCGGTGAAGGTGACTGGAATAACAGATATATGAGATATGTTCCTGGTTATAAGTGGGTTGATCAGCAGAACTGGGAAATAACTCCTTCCATGTTGGAGCAGGATTTAAATGTAAACTCAATTGTTTATCCTGGTGATGTGTTCTGTTTGGGGGCCATAGGTAATGATGGTCAAACAAAGCACCCTAACTTTGTGAATGATTATTGGTGGGTACCCGATCAACTTGATGTACAATTCAGAAATTCCGGTGGCTATACCAATCCATGGAATGAATCAACAGGAGCAAATACAGCAGCAGGTAGCTGGGGAACAAGTACCTATCTTTTTAAAATCTTAAACGATTCAATTAAACAAGGTTTAAAGCCTGCTACTGACCCTGCCGATTTTGAATTAGTTGATGTTATTGGAATGGTTGACGGTTCAGGTTGGGTTGTTGGCGGATGGTCATATTGGGTAATGACCTGTAATATTATCAGAAAACCTGAAATTTATAAAGGTGTACCTGAACTTCAAAAATCATTTGGCACAAACGACGATGATTCAGAATGGTTACATTACGACAGACCTTACTGGCAAGCTCAAAACGTTGGTTATCCTCGTGATATCTTATATGATGCTGCTGACCTAGGAAAACACTTTATGTATACTCCGACTTTTTACATGTCAACGGTAAGTTCGGTAGTTTATAAGGTAAGCGAAGGTTATTCAATGAAAGAATTTATCCGTGGTCCAAAAACAGGAACTACTGCGGCAGAATTCTTAAGCAATATTATAAAAGCCGATGATGGACAGAAATTAAAGCTTAAAGGTTCAAATGGTGAATTACCGGGAGATGCAGCGTTAAGTTTGAATGATACTTTGATTGTAATGTCAGCCGATAGTGTTAATACTACAAAATATGTCATCGAAGTATCTGAAGATGGTTTGAGTTCAAATGCCATATTGACTTCAAACAGATATAAAATTGACATAACTGCCAGCCCAAAAAGTTCTGTAGCAGAAGCAGGGACAGGAACTGTAACAGGATTCGAATATGGAACTTCATTAAGAACAATTGTAGCCAATATTAATGTGCCTGCCGGTGCAAATATGGATATTGTAGACAGCGAAGGTGCGTATGTACCTTTAACAAAATTGAATTTCGATACAAGCTATGTAAATGTAACTGTAAATAATAATACGTTCTTACATGTTACAGCTGAAGATGGAGTTACCGCTATTATTTATCAGTTAATTCCTGACGGAACGGAAAGTGATGCATTCTTAACTTCAGATGTTTATACAGTTTATCAGAAAAATACCTTGATTGATTTTGTTCCCAGAGGAACAAATGCTGCGGTATTCCTTTCAAATCTGGTTCCTTCCAGCGGTGCGAGCATTACGCTTGTTAATAAAATGGGGCAGGAAAGAATGGACGGAAACATTGTTCAGGATGATAAGGTTGTTGTTACTTCAGCAAACGGAATGAATTCCAGAGTTTATTACATTTCAATGCTTCCTACCGAATATATCAAAGAAACTTCTTACCTGGCTTACATATTATCAAATGTATATATGGTAGATCAGGTTTCATTAATGGTTAATGGAGTTTCTGGTACTGAACTTGTAGCAGATTTCTTAACAAAAATTGATGCAGTAGAAGGTGCAACCGCAATGGTAGTTGATGCCGATGGAAATCCAAAAACTTCAGGTGATATTGACCGGGACGATATGGTTAAAGTAACATCGTTAGACGGAAAAGCAGTTGTTTATTATAGTTTTGGTACTTTAACTTC
Organism: uncultured Prolixibacteraceae bacterium; assembly: GCA_913063265.1. GTDB lineage: Bacteria > Bacteroidota > Bacteroidia > Bacteroidales > Prolixibacteraceae > Draconibacterium. The sequence goes on from CAJXZG010000010.1 coordinate 49,271, forward strand.
AAGCAATATGTTCGATACAAATAATATCGAATTATATCCAAATCCAACAAATAATCACATTAATATTAGTGGAGTAAAAGACGGATACCAAATTCAGATTTATAACTCTGTTGGGGCAATCATTCGTGAAGTAAATGTTCAAAACAGTATTGAAACGATTACACTGTCAGACCAACCGGCAGGAATGTACATGGTTGTTGTAAAAGGTGAAGGAAAAATTGTTGGGCGATACAAAGCGCTCAAGAATTAGTTTTAGTTTAATATTTTAAAAATTTACAGAGCCCGGGTTTTCGGGCTTTGTTTTTTGAAATTAATTAGAGAAAATGAATAAGTTTTTTTTGACGATTTTTTTTGTGTGTTTTCTTTTGGGAACGGTACGTGCTTCCGATATTATTGAAATTATACCGATAACCAATAAAATTATTGCTCTTCATTTTGATGATGGTTATGCAGTATATCATAAAAAAGGACAAAAACGAAATAATGAAAGAGTAGTTGTAGAATTGTTGGATGTTAATCAGGCAGAAATGCTTTCCAGCTATTCAATTTCAAGTACAAGCGATGAAAATTATATAAAAGCGACAGAACCTGTTGATATCGGTCGAAAAACAAAAGGTTCTGAATTTACATGGATGTGCCAAAGCTGGAACAATGGCTGTGTCAATCGTGATCCTGATCATGTAAAAGAACACTGGATTTATTTGTATTTGCCAGAAGCATTAAAAAATGGTCATCGATATATTTTAAATACAACAGATGTTGCAAATAATGGTAGTGTTTGGCATATTGTGTACAACGAAAAAAGATGCAATTCGCCTGCAATTCATACTAATTTATTAGGTTACAAACCTGAGGCAGTAGAAAAATTTGCGTATCTCTATCATTGGGTGGGAGATAAAGGTAGTGTAAATCTTTCGGCTTATTCAAACAAAAGGTTTTATCTTATCGACCACTTTACTGAAGAAATGGTTTTTGAAGGAAAGGTAGATTTTCGAAAATCAAAAAACAATGTTGAAACAGGTCAGCCCAATGAAACACCCAACAATAACTTTTTGGGCGCTGATGTTTATCAATGCGATTTCTCCGCTTTTAAACAACCCGGGAAATACCGACTTGTAATCGAGAACCTGGGATGTTCCAATCCTTTCAGAATTCAGGATGATATTTACCAACAGGTTTTTTATACCTCAATTCGGGGACTTTATCATAACCGCAGTGGAATTGCTCTTGAAGAACCTTATACCGGGTTTACCCGCCCGGCACCTCATAATCCATTAACTACTCCAGGTTTTGCAGGAAAATTAAAATATACAACATCACGTTTTATCGACTGGAAAGATGGAGATCATTCATCCGCAGACAAACCTGCTATTGAAGCCGGAATTTTAGGCAGTATTAATAGCTGGGGTTGGTACCAGGATGCCGGTGACTGGGATGGATATATTTCACATTTAAAAGTGCCTTCCATTCTCATGTTTAGCTGGCAAATTGCTCCCGAAAACTATATCGACAATCAATTAAATCTTCCGGAAAGTGGAAACGGAATTCCTGATATTTTGGATGAGGCTGCTTTTCTGATTCGTTATTTTCAGCGTACCCGTCAGTTAATTATTGAAAATGGTTACGGAACGGGTGGTGTGGGTGCCCGTGTTTGTGGCGACCATTTTGGTGGAGATGGAGAAGGTATTCCATCTTACGAAGATGTAAACCGCACTTATATAATTTCGGGAGAAGATCCACATTCAACCTATAAATATGCTGCTTTGGCTGCACAGTTTGCCTATATTCTGAATACTATGGAAATTAAAGATCCGGAAGGAATAAACTGGGAAACCGAAGCGCATGAGGCTTACCATTGGGCAAAAAACAACACCATGCCGGGCGACGAAGATCCAAAACCGGCAATGAAAGACAAACTCAGCGATTTTAGAGCTTATGCGGCGGCAATGCTATATCAGTTAACCGGAGAAGAAACTTACAAAACACAAATGGAAAAAGATATGGCATGGTTAAGCGGCAGCAGTTCTCCCGGTGGGGAACAAATCTGGTCTGTTTTTACCGTGGCCGGTTTCCCTGATAGCCTGGATTCGGATCTAAAAACCAAAGCCAAACAAGCTATTATTAATGTTGCCAATAGTTATGTTTCAACTGCAAGTAAGCGTGCATGCCGCTGGGGAGGTAATTACTATTTTCCCATGTTAATTGGGCAGGCAACCACTCCTATGGTATTTGAAATTATAATGGGCTATCATCTGGTAAAAGACAGCAATCCGACACAAGCCGGATCATATTTAAAAGTTATTCAAAATACGGCTGATTACTTATTAGGTACAAATCCGTTAAATACTACCTGGATTACAGGGCTGGGAATCAAACAACCGGGAAGAGTATTTCATATGGATTCATGGTATAACGGAAAAGAAGAAATGGCCCCGGGAATTACTCCTTATGGAGCTTATCGAGACCAAAGCTGGTTTACCGGACAGGGAATCTGGGACGTAGCCTGGTCGTATAAATCCATTTATCCTTCGGATATTAACGAATGGCCCGGACATGAACGGTGGTTTGGAAATCATGGAACACCTTTAAATGCCGAATTTACGATTCATCAAAATACAGTGCTGAATGCTGCAGTTTATGGATTTTTAGCAGGTGTGGCAAATCCTGATTTTAAAGACAACCAAAAACCGGAAGTGTCAGAATTTCAGGTAAAACTTTCCAATGACTCCTTACGATTGGAGGCTCAGGTGTCCGACCCGGATGGGGAAAACACAATTCATAAAGTTGAGTTTTATAACGACTGGCATAAAATCGGAGAGGCAAAAGCAGAACCTTTCAATATTAAATACAAACCCAAACCGGGAGAAAAAATAGAGATCAAAGCCAAAGTAATCGACGAACTGGGGGCGTATTCGTATTCCGAAATAAAATATGAAGGAGATATAATTACTTCGGATCTAAGATTGAAAAAAGGCAAAGTGAGGGTATTTCCAAATCCTTTTCAAAATGAAATAGAGTTTAGTATTTCAAATTCAAAATCAGAAAAACTTCAATTAGAAATATACAGTCTGACCGGGAAATTGGTTTATTCTCAAGGGTTGAATCCAGACCCGGGATTTACCAAAAATATTACATGGTCTCCCGGTAAAAACAATATTCCCGCAGGAATGTATTTGTACAAAATATTTAATCCCGGAAACTTAAATGCAGATCAATTTACAGGAAAAATATTTTACCAACTTTAAACCTAAAGAATGAAACATATTTTTATCGTCGTTTTAATCTTATTTGCTCAAGCTTCAGTTTTTGGACAGACGTTTAAAACCATTGCACCCAACGAAGCTTATTACGGACTGCAGGAAAAAGAAATTCAGGGAGTAAGCATCAAACAAGCATATAATTATCCGATTATTCGTCATTTGTATCGGGTTAATAAAAATACGCTGGCCTTAACGATTCATGCACAAGCACCTTTAAACAAAGGAACACAGGAATACGTTCCGCATCCAACCGATAGCATTTTTGTTCCGAATGGGAAACAGGTTCCGGAGCATCTTTTTAAGGAAGCACTTATTGATGAATACCTGTCGCCTGAGCAACGTGCTGCCGGAAGTGCAGGAATACATATGTTTTTTTATCGAGAAGGCAAACCTTTTGGCTGGATTGTTGGAAGAGAAAAGAAACACTATTGGCCAATTCAGCCTATGCTTGGCGAAGCATTAAATATCGATCTGGCAGAGAATGTGAAAAGCTACAAATTGTATTCTGTGAACAACATACTCTCGCCATCAAAAGTATACCGAAAAACCAAACCGCACAAAAAAGCTTCTACTGGTTCTGGATATGGAGGAGCACTGGGCGCGTATCACGAAATTTACCTGGAGTTTGATGGCGCTTTAACCGAGGATGAGGCCTATGTTTTAAGAACCGATGTTAACCTGGTAGAAAACTCTGAATTAAAATTTACACTCGATTCAAAATCAATACGAAGCGAAGCAATCCAGGTAAACCAAAATGGTTATGAATTAGGACAAGCTTCAAAACAGGCTTTTCTTTCGTTTTGGCTGGGAAATGGTGGCAGTGTGGATTACAGCAGTTTTTCCATGTTTGAAGTTTGTGAAGCGCAAAATGGAAATCCAGTTTTTAAAGGAGAAATAAAATTGAAAACCAAGGCTAATCAGCCTGAATTAACTTCTAGAAAGCACGGTGAAGAAAATCAGTCGAAAACCAATTTTTATGTACTCGACTTTAGCGAATTGAATCAATCCGGAAAATATTACGTGCATATTATTGGTTTGGGTAAATCTTTTGATTTCGAAATAAAAAAAGGGGTTTGGGAAGATGCTTTCAAAAAACAAATGTTTGGTTTTTATGCCCAAAGAAGCGGTTGCAGTTTAGAACCCGAAGTAAGTGCTTTTGTCAGAAAAAGAAATTTTCATCCCGAAGATACCCCCATCAGAAATGTTGACAAGGACAAGTTTTATGGTCATTTGGATCCTGATATTCGCCAGCAACATTCTTTATTCGATCAAATAAAATTTAGCATCGATATCACCTCTAACAACATGCAGGCCTGGGGTGGCTGGGCCGACGCAGCCGATTACGACAGAAATATCCGTCATGTATCTGCAGCCCGGAAAATGATTGAATTGTATTTGCTAAATCCAGAGTATTTTGAAAATCAAGTTCTTACTTTACCCGAAACAGAAAACCAAATACCGGATATTATTGACGAAGCACTGTGGTGTTTGGAACTCTGGCGCAGAACGCAGGAAAAAGATGGGGAAGTAATATATGGAATTGAGTCGATTGCTCATCCCCGCCGTGGAGAACCCAGTTGGTACGATTCTTTACCGGTTGCTGTAATTCCCGGAAGTCCGTCGGATGCCTGTACTTATGCTTCGGCTGCTGCACTCGCGGCTTTGGCCTTTAATAACTACGATGCCGAATTGGCTGATAAATACCTTGAAAGTGCAAAACTTGCCTATCAGTGGGCTAAGGAAAATATTTCGAATACGAGGTATGAAAAGAAAAAAGCTTCGGATACTGATAGAATTCTGGCCAGCCTGAGTTTGTATAAAAGCACATCGGAAAAAAAGTATGAAAAGGATTTTACAAATCTGGTAAAAGGTAAAAATGGAGAGGTAAATGTGAATACCGGAGCAGCAAGCGCTTTGTTTTTCTACCAGGAGCAAAACTCATCGGGGAAGAAAACAGAGAAGCTAAAAACTGAGATTCGAAATCAAATAATTAAAAAAGCGGACAGATTGATTGCCGGGGCGAAAGAATCCAATTATTTTCTTTTGCGCGAGCCCAACAATCCCTACGATTACTGGATCATTGAAAGTCGGAATTCTTCATATCTGATATTTGCCCATCAAATTACCAACGATGATAAATACCTGAACTCTTTGGTTAAAGCAAGCCAGTTTTCAATGGGGGCAAATCCGCTGAATTTAAGTTATACAACTGGTATTGGTACCCGGTATATCGAACCATTTTTACTCGATTGTGAATATGGCGGAATTAACTGGCCTGTAGGAATTGCGGCTTATGGCCCATCCATAGTCAATCCAAAAGGTCTCCCTGAAAATAGTTGGGGCTGGGACAAAAGAAAAGCCGAAAGTTATGGAAATTTGATGATGCCCAAATCGGTAATCGATTGGCCAATGTATGAGTTGTATTTCAGGTACATGGGATATCCGGCAATTAACGAATTTACAGTTCATCAGGGAATGGCAGAGCAGTTGTTTCGCTGGGGATATTTAGCAAGTATTTTTAATGATTAACTTGGTGAAACTCTGTGTCTACTTTGTGTAGCTTCGTGTAACTATAATTACACAGAGATGCTCAAAGAATGCACAAAGGTGCTTAAAGACAGAAAAAACTAAAATTGACCTAAAATGAATAATACCAAAATTCTAACCTTTATCATCCTCTTTCTTCTTGGATTTCAGCAAATCGATGCAAGCGATAAACCAAACTTTATCTGGATCAATTGTGAAGATATCAGTCCAAACCTTGGTTGTTATGGCGATGATTATGCAACAACTCCCAACATCGATGCATTGGCTGAAAGCGGAATAGTTTTTACCGAAGCATTTTCTGCAGCACCAATTTGTACACCTTCCCGTACATCATTAATTACAGGTGTTTATGCAACATCAATAGGAACGCAGCATTTAAGAAGTATGGTAGAGCGAGATCCCCGAATTAAAACAATTGCTGAATTAATGAGTAACGCAGGATATTTTACATCCAATAGTGCCAAGACCGATTACAACTTCGACCCAACAGGTATTTGGGAATACTGGAAACAGGACGAAGCTCCATGGCGACAAAGAAAAGATGACAGACCTTTTTTCTCAATGTTTGTTTATGGAATGACACATGAAGGCAGCACCAATAAACCAGATAATTGGGAGAAAAACACTGCGGGTTGGCCCAAAGAAAAGTTTCATAAAGATCCTAATGTTTTTGTTCCACCTTACTTTCCAAACAACGATGTTTTTAAAAAAATATACAATCGTTACTACGACAATATCACGGTTTTTGATGAAACAGTTGGGGAAATTATCGAAAACCTGAAGAACGATGATTTGCTGGAGAATACTTTTGTGTTTTTCTGATCACGGTACAGGTTTGCCACGTTATAAAAGGTGGTTAAACAATACCGGAATTCATGTTCCGCTTGTGGTTCATATTCCGGAGAAATACAAAAAACTGGTTGAGGTTAAACAAGGAAGCTCCGTTGATGATTTGGTGAATTTGGTGGATTTGCCTTCAACCGTTTTGTCTATTGCTGATGTTCCAATTCCTGAGATAATTGAGGGACAGGCATTTTTGGGTCAGCAAAAAGAAGCACCACGAAAATATATTTACACTACTCGAAGCCGTGCAGACAATATGTACGAAATGTCGCGTTCCATTCGCGATAAAAGATTTATATATATCAAACACGGACTTCCACATGTTGCTTATATGCAACCCGGTTTTATTTTTGATGAAAAGAAAGAGAGTTTTGCAGAATTACACCGACTTTACAATTTAAATGAGTTACCGGCGGAAACAACGAAAATGTATAAGCCAAAGGGACGGGAAGAACTTTACGATCTTGAAAACGATCCCTTCGAACTGAATAACCTTGCTGATGACCCGAATTATAAAAAGATAAAAAATAAATTAAAAGATGAACTGGCGGATTGGCAAATTAAAACACATGATACCGGCTTATTTCATGAAGCTGAATATATGTGGGAATCCAGGGATTCGAATCCGTATAACTGGAGTCGTGAACAACCTGAAAAAAGAATTAAAAGCCTGGTTGAAATTTCCTCAAATATTGGCGATAAAGATGCAAATTTCTGGTTGTCAAAATTAAAAGACAAAGATCCTGCGGTAAGGTACTGGGCTGTGATTGGCTTACACGCATTGAATGACAACTCTTTAAAAGTGATTGAAGCATTAGACAAAGCCCTGGAAGATGAAAATCCAACCGTAGCCATTTCTGCAGCTTTAACAATGCTTGAGTACAAAACTTCGGATAAAGCACTTGATGTACTAGGAAAATATATGTTGGATGATCGACCTTATGTTTCTTTATATGCATCGCGTTGTACAGAACTGGCCGGGATAAAAGCTAAACCTTTGATTCCTGTTATGTACGAAGTGTTGGAGAAAAATAAAAAACAAGAAGGCGTACCAAGTAACCATAAAGTGTACAAAGATTTTGAATTTGCCTCTTTTACCAGCTGGTCGATAAAATATGCTTTGCACATTTGTGGGGAGGATATTGATTATTCATTTTAAGAATATATTTTATAAGTGCAATTACAAAAACTATTGGATTTCTCATTAAACTCTCCCTCACTCCCTCTCTTCGAGAAGAGAGGGAAGATTGTTACGCAGAAACAATAAGGGTGAGTTATAAAATAGAAGTATTTCGAAACCAATAATTATTATTTAACATTCAATTTTGTTATTAAGTAGAACATAATCAAATAAATAAATCAATGAAACAACTAACATTATTTTTAATATCAATTATCTTCTTGTTCTCGAATGCAACAGCACAAGAAGGATTTGACAAACTTGCGTTAACACCGCCAATGGGCTGGAACAGTTGGAATACTTTCAGGCTGGAAATTAACGAAGACCTTGTAAAAGAGGTAGCCGATGTTTTTATCGAAAAAGGTCTAAAAGATGCCGGTTACGAATTTGTAGTTATCGACGATGGCTGGCAAATCGATCGCGATGAGGAAGGAAATATTATCACAAACCCTGATAAATTTCCATCAGGAATAAAAGATTTGGCCGATTATGTACACACCAAGGGATTAAAATTTGGGATTTATTCCGATGCAGGTTACGAAACCTGTGGAGGTTTTCCCGGTAGTTTGGGCTATGAATATCAGGACGCCCGGCAATATGCTGCCTGGGGTGTGGATTATTTAAAATACGATTGGTGCAACACAGGAAATCAAAGTGCACCCGACAGTTATTTGTTAATGCGAAACGCCATAGAAAAGGCAGGTCGACCGATTGTTTTTAGCATGTGCGAGTGGGGACTTTCGAAACCATGGGAGTGGGGCGAAGGAATTGGGAATCTTTGGCGTACAACTTTAGATATTCGTCCTTGCTGGGATTGTAGTAAAATGGGACATATTAACGAAGTACGAGTGGAGAATTTTATGGGATTTACAAAAATCCTCGACTTGCAGGAAGGATTGGAAATTTATGCCGGACCGGGGCACTGGAACGATCCCGATATGCTGGAAGTTGGAAACGGGGAGTTAACTTATGATGAAAATGTTGCCCACTTTAGTTTGTGGTGTATTTTGGCAGCTCCACTAATGTTGGGAAACGATGTTCGAAATATGTCGGACGAAATACTTGAAATTGTTACCAACAAAGAATTGATTGCTGTTAACCAGGATCCTTTAGGGCGTCAGGGCAAAAAAGTTCGTGATGATGGCGATTTTGAAGTTTGGAGTAAAGAATTAAATGATGGAAGTAGGGCGGTGTGTTTGTTTAACCGTTCAGAAGAAGAAGCTGAATTTGGATTTACGTGGAGTGAAGTTGGTCTGCCTCAAAATATAGATTTTAAATTACGCGACCTTTGGTTAAAAGAAGAATTAGGAAAATTTGATGGAGAATACAAGGCTATAGTTCCATCACATGGGGTGGTTGTGGTGAAGGTTTATAATTAGTTTCTAACTCTGTGAAACTCTGAGTATTCTTTGTGCAACTCTGTGTTAAAGCTATTACACAAAGTCTCACAAAGTAGGTACAAAGAATCTCGAAGATTAAATCATTAATCATGAAAAATTACCTGTATTTAGTTTTGGTTGTTTTTTTATTTGTACAATGCTCAACGGAATCTTCAAAAAGGACAACAATTTCTTTAAAAGGATCCTGGCAAATTGCACAAAGTGTTATAGACCAAATTCCGGAAAAGTTTGAACGGGAAATTCCGGTTCCGGGTTTGGTGGATTTGGCTTTACCGGCTTTTGATAGTGTTGGGGTAAAAACGCAAATAAGAAATTATTTCTGGTACAAAACAACATTTAATACAAATGCAGAAGATTCGCAAATAGCCATCCTAAAATTTCATAAGGTAAAGTACGGATTAAAAGCCTGGATTAATGGCTTTGAGATAGGGGAGAGTATGCTCAATTTTACCCCCGCAAAATTTCAGGTAAAGGAGTTTCTTCGAGAAGGTGAAAACGAATTGATAGTCCGTGTTTTTGCCACACCCGACATGTTACCAGACTCGATAGTTTGGGGACACGATTTTGAAAAATTGAAATATATTCCCGGAATTTACGATGATGTCCAGTTGATACTTACCAATCCACCCTTTATTAAAAATGTTCAGCTTGTTCCTCAAATCGAGGAAAGTAAAATCGATGTATTGTGTTGGTTAGAAGGGACAAAACAGAAAAATCAGATTTTAAATTACAAAATTACTGAAGTTAAAGGTGGGGCTGTAGTTGCCAAAGGGAAAGTAACTAAAGAACTGGAAAAAATTGATGGAGAAGACGGGGCTCAGTTTTCGATAGAAATCCCCGGTGCAAAACTTTGGTCGCCGGAAAATCCTTTTTTATATGAATTAGAAATTCAGACTGAGGAAGATTCGTACAAATCTAATTTTGGCATGCGCAATTTTAGGTTTAATCCGGAAACAAAACGAGCTGAATTAAACAATGCGTTGTATTATTTACGGGGAACCAACATTTGTATTTTTCGTTTTTCTGAAGATGCGGTTCGAAATGATTTAATTTGGAATAAAGAATGGGTACGCGGATTGTATCGGAAAATGAAAGATTTGCATTACAACAGCTTTCGTTTTTGTATCGGATTTCCTCCCGGGTTTTGGTATGATTTGGCTGATGAAATGGGATTTGTTGTTCAGGATGAATACCCGATTTGGTATGGTGCCCGGCCCGAAATGTTTCCAACAACCTGGACGGCAACGGAGCTGGCTTTTGAATACAGCGAATGGATGAAGGAACGCTGGAATCATGCCTGTGTTTTAACCTGGGATGCACAAAACGAATCGCTTACAGATTTAACAGGGGAAGCATTAGAATTGGTTCGTCATCTCGACCGCTCCAACCGACCCTGGGACAATGGTTATTCGCCACCCATGCGGGAAAGTGATCCTATAGAAACTCACCCTTATCGATTACAGAATTTTTTGGGAAAACGACCAGGAGTGCAAGGTCCATTGTTTGATTATTTTACTGAAAAGCTAATTCCTGACAACGGACCAAGTGAATTATATCCTCCTGAAGATGGTGGAATATATCCTAATCCGATTATTATTAATGAGTATCCGTTTTATTGGCTCAACCGTGATGGATTGCCAACCGGACTTACAAAATATATTTATCAAAATATTTTTCAGGAAGAGTTAAGCAAAGAAGCATATCAATTAACTCATGCGCAGGTGGTTGCAAAACTTACGCAGTATTGGCGAGCGTATAGAACAAGCGCTGGAGTTCAGCATTTTGTGATGTTGGGATACTCACGTGGGCAAAATGAAAAAGATTATACAAGCGATAATTTTGTAGACGTTGCAAACCTAAAACTGGAACCTCAGTTTGAAAAGTATATGAAAAGTGCCATGTATCCCGTTTGTATTTTAATCGACCGGTGGGAAGAGTGGTTTTGTAAAGAAACTCAAATTGAAATTCCGGTAAAATTGATAAATGACAATCCGGAATCATGGAAAAACAGAGTAACTTTCCAATTGAAAAAGGGAGAAGATATTCTATCTCAGCTTGAAAAAGAAATTGAAATTCCGGGTTATGGATCTTTTGATTTTACAGAAACAATTGACCGACCAAAGGAATTTGGATTTTATACAGTACTGGTTTCCTTCGAAGAAAATGGAGAAACTATATTTTCAGAATATAATTTTGAGGTAAGAAAAACAGAAGTCAAACAATACGAATCACCTTCAAAATGGGTGGATAAACAGTTTATTCATGCAAAAGAAAATGGATGAAAAGTATTGTTAAAAACCATGTGTTAAATAAAGGTGCGGTTAGATGCTCAGTTTTCTTCTGTTATATAAATTATATTTGCTAAATTGTACGCTAATTCCCAGTCACATATAACTTCTTACAAATCATCTTAAATTATTCTATAATTATACTTGTACGTACAAGTATTTTTGTATATTTGTATTGTTATGCCGGTAACTCAGAAGTTATTCTGAATAATTATCGGAGAAAACTTTAGTTAAATGCTTATCAAAAATGATAAGCCATAGTGAATTAAAGAACTTGACCATAAACTTATGAGAAATCAAACAAAAAAAATAGCGTTAGGAATCCTAATGTTTTTTGTCTTAATAATGCACTTTCAATCAAATGCGACAAAACTTATTGAAGTTCTTCCAGTAGATAATCAGTGCCTCGTTCTTCATTTCCAGGATGGAGCCGTAGAATACAACTGGGACGATACAATTAGTGGTTCTTGCAATGGGTGGGATTATTATCATACTGAAAAATGGAGTTTGTGTCCCGACAAAGATCAATATATTCCTTTTGGAAATGCCTTAAATACAAATCCGGAAATCCTTTCATCAGCTTTTTCAATCGTTTCTGTGGACGACAAAAATTATGGATTATTAGGAAAAACACCGGTTAAAGTTTATCGAAAGTCTAAAGTGTGGGAAGCGGCAATTGATGAAAGGATACCGGCAATGCATCACTGGATTTACCTGGAGTTACCTCACCCTTTGGAAAAAGGAGTAAAATATGACATAAAAATTGATGGAAAAACGGAATCGGATAAAACCGAATTTGAATTGGTTTATGATGAATACAAATTAGAATCACCTTCAATTAAAATTTCAAATATAGGTTACGAAACTGATGCAGTTTTTAAATCAGCAGATGTGTATTTATGGATGGGTGACGGAGGTGGCCGTGATTTTTCAAGATTTACAGGAAAGAACTTTTATTTGGTCGATTCAAAAACCAACAAAAAAGCATTTACAGGTAAACTGGAATTCAGAACAAAAAGTAAACCGGAGCCAGAATATGATAAAAACTTTACCGAAGCCGATGTTTGGGATTGTGATTTTTCAGAATTTAAAAAGCCGGGAAAATACAAATTGGTAATTGATGGAATTGGATGCAGTCGGCCTTTTGAAATTGGAGATAATCTTTTTGATGAAGCTTTTAAAGTAGCAATGCAGGGAATGTTTTATCTGCGAATGGGTTGTGAAGAAAAACCGGTTGGTGATAATCCCCGGGCCCGCAGACCATTATTTAAACAGGGTGTGGAACCTGATGGTTTTGAAGTTTTTATTTCAAAAAAGGATATGGTAACAGGAACCAATCCCGACAACCGAAATTATTACAGTGAAGAAATCACTGGCGACGTAGCCAAAGAAACATGGGGAGGTTGGTGTGATGCTTATGACAACGATCAGCGTCCACCAAATTTTATCACAGTTTTTGATATTCTTCTTACCTACTATTTAAATCCTGATATCTATAAAGATAATCAGCTGTATGTAACCGAAATTAACAATGCTATTCCTGATATTTTGGATGAAGCACTTTATGAAATCGACTGGTGGTTGCGAATGCGAGATGCTAATGGAAGGTATTTAACCGGACTTACAAATATTACCGATCATAAAGTGAATTATGCCGGTGCTCCATGTGCATGGCAGGGCTATTGCGTGGCTGCCGGATGTGCGATGGTTGCCGACTGTTTCAGGCTGAATGGAAATCAAAAACTTCAAAAGAAATACCAGACTGAAGCTTTAACTGCTTACAAATGGGCTGAAAAGCAAACCGATCAGATGAGGGATGTAGCATCCAGTAATTTAAGAGGTAAGGATTTAAAAATGACAGCAGCAGCAGCCTTGTTTAATTTAACCGGGGAAAGTGTTTATGAGGAAGTTGTAAAAGCGGAAAGTGAAGTAACAAATGCGACATCCAAGGTTCGGAATATAGGAAAATGGGAACAACAGTTTGCTGCAGTTCCTTACATTTTATCACCGCAAAAAATCTCTTTTCCTGAACTTCAATCCAGCATGAGAAAATCAATCATTAATCAGGCTAAAATTGATTATGTGGATAAAATGAAAAACAGTCCGACTAAAGCAATTCGCTGGTCAGGAGGTTGGGAAGGAATGATGCAAACATCCAACGAGATTTCCCTGGTTGCAATAGCACATAAACTGACTAAAAATAAAGAGGACAAGAAATATTTTGAAAAAGGCTTGTATGCAGAGGCTGAGTGGACTTTAGGAAGAAATCCGCTTGGTTTGGTTCAAATGACCGGATTAACAGAACGCTGTTTTACACAGACTTTTGCTCCGGGTCGACGGGATGGATACCCCGGATTAACACCGGGATGGACACCATATATGTGCCGTGACGGCTGGATGAGAGGTGACGATAATATTATCGCATGCGATTGGTACACTGCGCGAAGTTATCCTGAAAATAAAGAAGTATGGCCATGGGGAGAAACATTTTGGAATAGTCGTTATTGCGTTCCAAGTGGAGAGACTACTCCCCATCAAACCATTCGTCAGAAAATTGTTTTGTATGGCTATTTATTGGCTTTAGGGAACAATTAGACCAAATAAAAGAGTAGGAACTTGAAGAACTTATCCATACAGACTAACAAATTGAATTATGAAGAAATACATCAAAGTTCGGGACAAATTAAAAAAGCAAATTCAACTTGGAGAATTTAAAGTTGGAGATTTGCTTCCATCGGAACACACGCTTTGCCGTACATTTTCAATCACACGAACAACGGCAAGAAAAGCTTTGGATGAACTTTTAAAGGAAGGCTTTATTGAAAAGCAACACGGTAAGGGAAGTGTTGTAATCGAACGGAGACAATCCCTCGGTTTGTTGTCGGTAAAAGGTTTCTCTGAGGCAGTTGGTGAAAATGTAAGAACAACATTTCTTCAAAAGCCAAAGGTTGACAATTGGAGTGATGAAATTTTTTCGAAAATAAATAGTTCAGACTCCAGGGCGCAATGCGTAAGTTTTGAACGGGTTAGGTTTGTTGGCGATTTCCCGGTCATGATTGGAAAAAACTGGTTTAATGGCAATATAATACCCGGAATCACGGAAACGGAATTTGTGGAAGGATCATTTTTCAAAACATTAAGCAACAGGTATCTGATAGAAGTGACAGGCTCCTCTTCGGAATTGCGGGCAGAGGCTGCGAGCGAAAGAGTCGCAAAACTGCTTAAAATTGAAACAGGTACACCAATTCTCCATATTTCATTGAAATTTAAAACCAGTAATCCAAAACTTGCCATTTATAGTGAGTTGCATTGCAATACCAGTAAATTCCCGATTGGTAGTAGTTATTTTATGTAAAATTCAAGAATAAAAGAAAATGATAAAGAAGTTAGTTGTACTTCCGTTTTTACTATTATTTATTAATTCAATAAATGCCCAGTTTTTAACCGAAGGAGCTATCGATTACGAAGCCTATCGCGGAGCACAACCCGAAATAATTGAAGGTGTTTCGGTTGAGGATGCAATCGGAAACCCATTGGTTCGACATCTGTATTTTGTAAACTCAAATATCCTTGGTTTAACCATAGATGAAAAAGCTGTAATTCGCTCCGGACTTTTACCATATGTTCCGCATAAGTCAGATTCAGTTGTACTTGGCCGCGTTGGTGCACAAATGCGTTTGGCTGAAGTTTTGGGAGTTGCTCCGTTTATAAAGGAAGAAAATAAAAATGATTCCTTGGTTAATGTAGAAAGGTTTGTTTATCGTAACGGTAAAAAATATGGCTGGCTGGTAGGAAAAGAAGCTAAAATGTATTGGCCGGGCGAAAAACTTGTTGGGGTTGAATTAAATACCGATGTCATTTCAGTATTGGAGAATATTGTTTGTACATCAACAAATGATAATGGTTTTGAGGGTAAAGTAAATCCAATAAATATTTATCGAAAATCCATTCCGCACGAAAGTGCAAGGGTTGGACCAGGTTATCATCATATCGATGGTGTTCGGCATCATATTTTTCTTGAATTTGAAAAACCATTTCAGGAAGGAAAATCTTATTCTATTCAATTTGAAAGTGATATAAATATTGAATCTGATTTAAGTTTTACCGTTGACCTAAAAAATCACAGAAGTGAAGCAATTCAGGTAAATCTGGCAGGATATCCACCAATGCAAAAACCAAAAATGGCCTATCTTTCAATGTGGTTAGGCGATGGTGGTGAAGTTGATTATTCTGAATATAAAAGTTTTAAAATTATCGATTGTGAATCTAACAATTCAGTTTATTCCGGAGAGATTATACTACGTTCTTCAGCCGATAATATACTAACTCATATTCACGATAGATTTGGCCCTGATAATTATGAGAAAACCAATGTTTATACGATGGAATTCTCTGATTTTCAGACACCCGGTAAATATAAAATTTATATTCCCGGAATCGGAGTTTCTTTTCCATTCGTTATTGATGAGGATACTTATTTGAATTCCTTTAAAGTGCAAATGCGTGGTTTCCTTCATAATAGAAGTGGCATTGAAATGAAGTTGCCATACACCACCTATATAAGGCCACGAAATATGCATCCTGATGACGGACATTTAACCTATAATTGCGATAAGGAAGTATTTTACGATGAGTCCTTGTACAAAGGATATGCTCCAATTCATGCCAATCCATTTCAAAGAATTGGTATGAGCATTCGGCTGGATTCTCACAATGAAAATGCCTGGGGAGGTTGGATGGACGCTGCTGATTACGACAGGCGATACAATCATCTGGAAGCTTCGCATATGTTGTTGGAAGTTTACGAATCGAATCCGGAGTTTTTCAAGAATATGGATTTGAGTATTCCTGAATCGGGAAATGATTTGCCTGATTTAATTGATGAAGCACGCTGGGGAATGGATTTATGGAAACGAACACAAACGGATGAGGGTGAGATTTTTTACGGGATTGAAACTATTTCGCATCCAAGCGGTGGAGAAAGTAGCTGGAACGAATCTTTACCTGCAGCTTTGGTTCCGGGAGCACCGTATATAGCATGTTTGTATGCTGCAACGGCTGCTCACATGGGAATTGTATTAAAAGATTTTGATAGTGAATTGTCTCAAGAATATATTGAAAGTGCAATCAAAGCAGTAAATTGGGCAGATAAAAACAAGGACAATCCATTGTATGAAAAAGCGCCGCAACCGGTAGCTTATATGCAATGCGATTTGGCTGCATTTCTTTACGAAGCTACAGGTGATAAAAAATGGAATGACCGATTTATTGAAAATTACGATTTGATAAAAAATGATCCTCATTTTAAACTTTTCCAGATGAATTTTAGGGGAATGGTTCGCTACCTAAGTTTAAATGAAAAGGGATTAAAAACGGATAAAAAATCAGTTAAATCAATTACAAATTTATTATTTGAACGTTGTGATGAATTAATTGCTTTGGGTGAAAAAATGGCCTATGCTGAATTTGAAGATTTTGATTGGGGAAGATGGTTTGTTGTTTTGGATAATTCACCATTATTAATCAGCGCATTTCAAATCACCAATGACCAAAAATATATTGAAGCGGTTGTAGAAGCCGGACATTTTGGACTTGGAGCAAATGCATTAAACACAACTTTTACCTCAGGAATTGGTGCCAGATTTATCCATCAATGGGATGCTGAGGCTTTGTTTTGTAATGTTCCAATTGCAACAGGAATTGGCTCAATTGGGCCATCACCATACCCAAGAACAAGAGAATTGCCTGATGGCAGTTTCTTTTGGACTAAAAGTAAAAAGAAAGGAATCAATTATTACATGTATCCTTTGGTAGAAGAATGGCCGGTTAGGGAAACCTATTTTGAGCAACTCAGATTTCCATCGGTAAATGAATTTACCATGATGCAAAATCTGGCAGACCAGGCTTATCGCTGGGGATTTTTAGCATGGTATTTAAAAGGTGCTCAGTAATTTTTAATTGAATCAGATTGAAATGAAATTAAATAATGTAATCTTATCAATTTGTCTTTTTCTTTTTTCTCTTGGAGGTTTTGCCCAGGAAAAAGGAGAATTGGTAGATAAAAGAGATGGACAAAAATATACCACTATAAAAATTGAGAATCAATGGTGGATGGCGCAGAATCTAAACTTTAAGCTTTCCGAAAGACAACGCATAGAAGGCAATGAAATTTTGGATGAGATTGGACTTGAAACTCAGGAGTATCCTGAAAGTGAAAGAATGGAAGATATTTATGGCCAATTTTATACCTGGCAGGAAGCCTGCGAAGTTTGCCCTGAAGGATGGAAACTTCCTTCAAAAACTGACTGGGAAGAATTGTTTGAAAATGTAGGAGGCAAAGAAATTGCCGCAGCCAAACTAGCTTCACATTCTGAACTGTGGGCAAAATCCTTCAATAAAAAAATTAAACCAGTTGGATTTAATATTGAACCTGCCGGTTATCGTTTTTATATTTTATTTCGACATTGGGAAGCTGGAAATCGTACATTTTTTTGGTCGCGCACAGTAAAGAATGAACAGTCGGCATTTGGTTTTGATTTTCATGCAGGATACAACAAGGTTTTTGGAGGCGATCTTGGATATCAAAAGTTAAACGCCATCTCGGTGAGATGCATTAAAGAATAGATTATGAATAAGTTTCAAAATAAGATATTTGCAGGAAAAGCTTTGGCGCATTTTTGCGTTGTAATTGCCACGATTTTTATCAGTACTGGTGCGATTGCCAAAGAATACAATATCCTTGATTTTGGGGTGGTAGGAGATTCCATGACAATAAATACCAAAGGTATTCAAAAAGCCATTGATACCTGCTCAGAAACAAAAGGGAAAATCGTTTTTCCTGCCGGGAATTATGTAACCGGAACCATTTTTCTAAAGAGCAATGTTCATATGGAGCTTCAGGAAGGAGCGGTGATCTATGCTAGTGTTAATTATGAAGATTATCCGGTTATCAAATATGATATTCCAACTGCTGCCGGAAGATTTGCCGACCATGTTTTAGTTTATGCAAGCGGAAAGAAAAACTTTTCGATTACAGGAAAGGGGCAGATAAACGGAAGAGGTGATCACCCTAAATTCAACCTGATGAGGGAATCCAAAGAACATATGCACCGTCCTTTTATGATACAATTTGTAAACTGCAAAAATGTGCGGATGGAAGGACTGGAATTAAACAGCCCAAGCTTATGGTGCCAGCACTATCTGGCCTGTACCGATTTGTATTTAATCGGACTAAATGTTAATGCTCACGCTGCGCCAAATAATGATGGGATGGACATAGACGATTGCAGAAATGTAGTGGTTTCTGATTGTATAATTTATTGCGAGGATGATGGGATTTGTTTTAAAAGTAACACGCCTTATGGAAGCGAAAATATAACAGTAACAAATTGTGTGGTTCGAACCAATTGTAATGCGATTAAATTTGGAACTGATGGACACACTTCTTTTAAGAACGTTAATATTTCAAATATTGTAATTAATGAACCAATTGAGGCCAAGGAAACTTTTTTTGGCACCAAACATGGAATTTGCGGAATTGCAATTGAAGCTGTAGATGGAACCGAACTGGAAAACCTTAATTTCTCTAATATTTCAATAAAAAATACAGATACTCCTTTCTATATTAAATTGGGCGACAGGTTGCGAAAATCAACTCCGGATGAGCCGGATAAAGAGGTTGGATATTGTAGAAATATTACTTTTTCTAATATTACCGTTTCAGGAGTTAGCGAATTTGCATCAAACATTACCGGCATGCCACGGCACTATGTGGAAAATGTGATATTCAATAATATTATTTACGAAATGAAAGGTTATACGGGATATAATCCAGATGATATGCTAGATATTCCTGAGAAATCGAATAATTATCCAAGCCCTGAAATATATGGTGTTTTTCCGGCATATGGATTTTACGTGCGTCATGCAAAAAACATAGTTTTCAAAAACATGCAGATTTTTACAGATGGCAAAGATTCTCGTCATGCTTTTGTTTTTGATAATGTTGAAGGTTTCAGGGTAAGTGAAGTTGATTTTCATTCCAAAGGAAACCCATCGGTTATAAGAGTTGTAAACTCATCAGATGCTGCAATTTCATTAAATAATCTTCATCAAAATACAGGTGCTTTGATTGAAGTGGAAGGAAAAAAATCTAAAAATATTATGGTGGTGGAAAACAATTGTCGCAAGGCTGAAAAAACTGTGGAAGTTTCAGCAGAAGTCAATTCGAAAGAAGTATATAGTAAAAATAATTGGGAGGAATAAATCACTTTTTAAACTTTTCATCCGATGACTATGAGTAGAGAGTATTGTCATCGGATGAATGTAGAAAAATGTAAAATGTCTTTACGAAGAGAATACTAAATATTTACCCTTTTACCTATCGGCATTTTTCCTTAAAAAGGGAAAACTGTTCTGATTAACCTCAGACTCTCATTGAAAGGTTCCCACCTCGTGAGGGGAGATGCTGACAAGCAGAGGGGTAGGATAAACCATACGAATGATTAAAGAATGTAAAATGAGAATTATAAAAAAGTTTTATCTGTTCACAGCATTTTCTTTTTTCCTTGTTTTAGGAATAGAATCATATGCCCAACCCCTCTATGACTACTCAAAACCTTTCATAGCTACATCACAATTAGGTTTTCGTATAGACTCGCCAAAAGAAGTGAGTTTTTACGGAGGTGAAATTACGGATAAACTTCCCAATGAAATTCCCTTTTATATTACAAAGGTTGGGTACCGCTTACCTCGTAAAAACAAAGATCCAAAACCATGGACCGATGTAAAACATGTTTTTCGCTGGCCTTTTAATGAAACGCTTTACCCATACGATGAAAATGCTGATAATACCAAATTTGGTGGTTATTTATATAAAGGAATTTTAAAGAAAATGGAAACCAACTGGGGAACTTTTTGGCGAGCCGATTTCTCTGATTTTAACATTCCCGGAGATTATCAAATCGAAAACGAATATGGATTTTCTGTGCCATTTATGGTAAATAATTCGGTTTATGAAAGGTTGGAGCGCGGCTATCTTGAGTTTATGTATTGTCAACGTTCAGGTACTGAAATCCCTGGAATCCGACCGGTGGAGAATGCCGATGACGGAAGTTTTTTTAACGACACTGCACATTATCTTCCGGTTGCAGGAGGTTGGAACGATGCAGGAGATTGGCGAAAA
Organism: uncultured Prolixibacteraceae bacterium; assembly: GCA_913063265.1. GTDB lineage: Bacteria > Bacteroidota > Bacteroidia > Bacteroidales > Prolixibacteraceae > Draconibacterium. The sequence continues at coordinate 69,973 of CAJXZG010000010.1, forward strand.
TGGTTATTCCTTACTCTGCCCAATTTAGATGCATTGGGACAAATTGTAGAATTTGGTCACCCGGATTTTAAAAAGCAGGCAATCGAAGAAATGCTCTGGGGTAACAACTATTTCATGCAAATGATTAACGATGAAGGACGTGTTTGGGCCGATGTTGGTGGTGGAAAAAACCGGGCAGGTAATATGGATGAAGATTGGTGGAATGAAAATCATCCGGGAGTTACAGCGGCAGGAGACCAAAATTCTGACAATATTCCGATGAATGGAATTGAAAGACACATTCGTGAAGAATATAATCCTTTAATTCAATTTCAGTTTGTAAGACATTTGGCTTTAGCATCAACAATCCTGGACCATCCGCACAAAAGCAATTGTTTGGTGGTTGCGGACAAGGCCTGGCAATATGGCGAAAAAACTGGTCACGATATGCGGACTCTTTTTGTTGCTCAACAATTGGCTGCGGCAGTTGAATTATACAAAGCCGGGAGTCCTAATATCAAACCGATAAGAATTGCAGAAATTGCAGAATTGCTGCTTTCCCGTCAGGAAATTAAAAACAAAGGTTTAAGTGGATATTTTTTGGAAGCCGACAAAAAGGATGGTTACCGAAGTATTGCATTTAATACGGAACCGGCAATTGCTTTGCTAATGTTGGTTGAGGCAGAAATTCCGGGAACGGAAGAAATCACAAAAAGGGCAAAAAATGCTGTTGTAACTTATGTTGAAGATTTTCTTTTGGAAGATGCACAATCAAATCCGTACAATATTCCACCCTATGGCATTTACGTAAACCCACCATATCAAAAAGAACAAAAATTTCGCAAGGTAAATGCCGACCGCTACGTACGAACATTTATTCATGTTTTTAGCGAAAAACCAATGCCACACGGTTGTAACCAGGTTTTTCTCGAGCATGCCTATTTAATGGCCCGTGCCGGAAAATTATTTGGAAAGAAAGACTGGCAAAACAGTGCAGAAAAAATTCTGAACTGGACCATGGGGCATAATCCATACGGACTTTGTTTATTTACGGGCGTTGGATTTAAACATCCTGTACCTGCCAATTTTTTGAATTATTACATTCCTTCATCACCTCTGGTTGGATTTTTAGGAACACCAGATGATTTGCCTTATATCGAAACTCAGAATCTTGTTGAATGGAGTACGCAGGAAATTTGGGATGTTCCTTACTATTTTACAATTGGAATTATAAGCTATTTAGATTAAAAATGAAACTAAACGTATACTTTATTCAACTATGAAAAGATTCTTCGCTTCATTTTATTTCGCTCAGAATGACAACGATTGTAGTTTTAAGACGTTTCTGGAGGATTTGGTTTGTGGCTATGCTGCAAACCAAATCCTCCCGATACCAAAAATTCATATAACTTGTCATTCCGATTCCGCCAGTTGGCGGAGTGGAATCTCTTTATAATTAACCGGAATACTTAGAATAAAAATCAAATATGAGCAAGTCAAATTTTTCACGTCGTAATTTTTTAAAAGCCGGTGCAATTTCTTCTGTAGCAATTGGATCAGGAGCAATGACCGCTTGTCAAACAAATGCTTTAAAAGAAAAAAAGGAGTTGTTTCCTTTTTTTAAAGGTGAAAACTACTCAGCTGAAGACGGAGTTGCAGGATTACTTTTTTCGCAAGTTGGTTACGAACCAGGGATGCCGGTTCGTGTGATTGTAAGATTACCAAAAAAAGATTTTATGCCCGAAAATGTAAAATGTGTTTTGGTGCCTGCTTTTAAAGAAAAGAAGTATGAAACAGAATGTAAATACTGGGGTGAAATCTGGCTTAGTCATTGGTGGGTGGCTGAATTTCCTGCATTCGAAGAAGAAGGTGAATGGAATGTGGAAATACAAAAAGGTTCCAAAACCCTAATAGAAGATTCCGGCTTAAAGGTTAAAAAGAATATTCTTTGGGATAGTACAATTGAATGGTCGAGCATAGATATGTTGGAACGCCGCCGTCATTTTACCGGACTTGGAGTGGGTTGGCAGGATGCAGGTTCAAAATGGGTCGAGAGTCCGGCCCAAAGTGCAATGATAATTGCTTTGGAAGAATTACTCGAAAAAAAGAAAGATACTTTTAATGAAGATTTTCTAAAAAGAATTTATAAACAAATAGTGTGTGGTTGCGATTATCTGCTGCTTACTCAGGAAAAAGCTCATGAACTGGGATTTCCAAAAGGAGCGATGAGTCATGATGTTTTAGGTCACGAAAAAGATATTCTACCCCACGACGTTTCAAAAGCAGTGCTTGCCTTAATGAAAGCAGTTCAACTTTTACCCGATTCTTATACAGAACAAATAGCTAAATACCGTGAAGCAGCAAAGATATCTTATGGTTGGTTGCTCAGTACTGCCAAACCATTGGGCGATTATGGTTATGTAAAAATGCAACGTGGGCTTTCTGATGATGCTCAGATTCCAAAGGAAGAATGGCCGACAAGAGATTTAATAACCATGATTCGGGCATCAATGGAAATGTACAAAGATGGAATGGCAGAAGGTAAAGAGCTTGCTATAAATTTTGCAAGGCAGGTTGCCGAACGACAGATTATCAAAAGAAATGCCATGAGTGGATTTTATGGACATTTTTACGAATTTGCCAGCATGGATCATGCGGAGCCATCCTGGACTCATGGCATTGTTCCAAGTCCGGAAGGATCACAGTTTGGAACAGATATGGGCGGAGTATACCCTAATTATATGGTGCCCATTATTGAGTTATTAAAAGAGTTTCCGGATAATCCGGATGCCAGACTCTGGAAAGAAGTGCTGGAAAACTTTACTTATGGTTACCTTATTCCCGCTTGTGAGGCAAATCCATTTAAACTTGTTCCACAACTGATAAATAAAGAGGAAGGAGCAATCTGGTTCTGTGGTACTTTTCACGGGACCAATTCGATTTATGGATATACAGCTGCCCTTGCACTCGAATTGGAAAAGATTTTCAAAGAACCAAAATTAAAAGAAATTGCATATGGCAACTTGCAGTGGTTGGCCGGATTAAATGGTGGTATTACAAAAGACAACCTAAAAAAGGGATGTGTAATCTTTAGTAAAGATATTCCTGAAGGAGTAGCTTTACCTGCAAGTATGATTTGTCATGTTGGAAAAACCTGGGGAGGAACATGGTTTCAAACCAGGGGTGTAATTTGTAACGGTTTTACTACAGGAGAACAATTTAAATATGATACACCACCCTTAAAGAAAAACGACGGACCATTCTCGCTAACCGATGAAGACTGGATTCCACATAGTGCAGGATGGTTAACAGGATTAATGAGGTTAGTTTAAAAACACAAAACCAGTAAAATGACCAAAAACTTAAAACTAAAAATGCTTACCCTCGCTTTAATATTTTCCGGGTTAAATCTTTTTGCATCAGATTTTTATACTCAAAAAGGAGATACAATCATTCTGTATAACGGATTAATTAACAGAAAGATTGTTTTTGAAAATAATCAGATTAAATCTGTTTCACTAAAAATGGATGGTGATTCCCTGGATTTTATTAATAAAAGTAAAGAATTTTCTTTTTTACTGAATGACTCTTCTTATTCGGGGCAGTCAAATTGGAAGCTAAATAAAACCTCGAAAATAGAAGATAAAACAGGAGGAAAAGGCCTGCAACTTGAACTGGAGGCAATTGGTTCGGTACATAAATTTATGGTTGAATTAAACTATTTATTGTATCCTGAATTTCCGGTTGTTCGGAAATGGGCGACAATTAAAAATATTGGAGATGAAGACCTTAAACTGGAGGCATTAAATGTAGAAGATCTTCAAACAACGGTTTGGCAAAACCGGTCACAGGTTTATCACAACTATGCACGATTCCGTCATTTAGGACGATTTGTCGGTAAATGGGATGATCCTCTGGTTGTGGTCCACGATATCAATAATCGCAGGGGAATTGCTGTTGGGAATGAAGCGGTTGGAGTGTTAAAAAGAACAGCCTATCATACCAGGATGAATGATATTCAGGCCGGATTAACGCATCCCGGGCAGGAGTTTCCGTTCAGGAAATGGTTAAAACCGGGTCAGAAATGGGAAAGTCCGAAAACTTTTCTTGCATTATATACAAACAGCATGGATGGCAACGAAATAGTAAATGAAGATGTCAATCATTTTGTAAAAAAACACCTGCAACTTCGGATTTATGAACTGGAGGAAAAACCTGTTTTTGTGTACAATACCTGGAATCCGTTCAGAACTTTTTTATCAGATACTTTGGTTGCACAGGTAGCTGAAGCCGCTGCTGAATGCGGCATGGAAGAGTTAATTATTGACGATGGCTGGCAGATAAACGTTAAAGGTGTTACATCGGAAAAAGACTGGGGTGGAAATTATGGAGACTGGTTGGTAGACACTTTTAAATTTAAAGGTGGTTTAAAACCGGCATTCGACAATATAAAACGACTGGATATGAAACCAGGGCTCTGGGTTTCTATTGGTTCTGCAACCAAAGATTCAAAAGTTTTTAAAGAGCATCCTGAATGGTTTGTAAAAAACAAAGATGGCCAACCGGGAAATATTCATTTGGAGTCTCATTACGGAAATTTCTTTTCAGCATCCTTTGGTACAGATTGGTACAATTATATTAAGGAAACATTATTGAGACTGGTAAATGAATATGGATTAAGATATGCTAAACTTGATTTGGCAGTGGTTACAAGTCCGTATGTAAATGATGACGATATTTCAGGTTGTCATTCAACAGAAAATGAATTATACAGAGATCATCATGAATCGTTTATTGTGTTTTATGAACGTTTATTAAAGTTATTCGATGAATTGCATAAGGAGGCCCCGGATTTATTTATCGATTGCACTTACGAAACTGCTGGAAAAATGCATTTACAGGATTATGCATTTGCCAAACATGCAGAAGGGAACTGGTTATCTAATTTTGAATCTAAATTTCCAATGGGAGGATTATCAGTAAGGCACCTGGCCTGGTGGAGAACTCCGGTTATGCCGGCAAGTTCACTTGTAATTGGTAATTTGCCAATGGATGAACCTGAATTTGAATTTGGATTAAAATCATTAATAGGAACCTTGCCTATTGTCTTAGGCGATCCTCGTGAAATGAATAAGGAAAAGAGAGCCATCATCAGAAGCTGGGCTGACTGGATGAAGGAAATGCAGGCAAAACATGATTATATGTCGTTTAGAAAAGATTTGCAAGGTTATGGTGAACCAAAAGAAGGAGCATGGGACGGCTGGCAAAGAATGAACTGGGAAACTAAAAACGGTGGAATTGTGGGTGTTTTTAAACAAGGCGGAAATGAAAACAAACGAACTGTAGTAGTAAAAGATTTGATACCCGATTCAAAGTACCTCGTTAAGGAAGCTCCTTCCGGAGAAATCATTTTAAAAGCCAGCGGAAGTCAATTGATGGAAACCGGATTTTCTGTGGAGATTATTGAGGATTATGATGGGCGGATTTTTGAAATAACCAAAGAATAGGTTTAGAATAGATTTGTTACAGATGTGTGAAAAAACAGTAAATATTATTTCGAACCACCCCACCGTTGTAAACACGGTTCCCCCCTCCTGGCAGGAGGGGAATTTTGTCCAGAAGTTGTTTTATTCTGAAAGATGTACTTTGAAATACGAATCATTCTCCTCCTTGAAGGAGGAGTACTTCCGCCTCAGGCGGATGGGAGGTGGTCGGAATTATGCTTGTAAAAATGACAAACAAAAAAATAAATGAAAATAAAACTTAATAATATGAAACGCATAGTACTAATCCAAGTTCTCCTTTTGGCCGGAATCTCAATTCTTTCAGCCCAAACAAAATCAATTCAGAAATCGGCACCCTTGACCGAGACAAAACCAGAAAGTGTTGGAATATCTCCTGAACGACTTGCTCGAATTGACGTGATGTGTCAGGAAGAAGTTGAAAAAGGACATATACCCGGAGTTGTTTCTTTGGTGGCCAGAAATGGGAAAATAGTTCATTGGAAAGCTTATGGAATGGCTGATAATACTTCGGACAAAAAAATGGAACGGGATGCTATTTTCAGAATAGCCTCACAATCAAAAGCGGTAACAGCAACTGCTGTTATGATGTTATGGGAAGAAGGAAAGTTTCGTTTGGATGATCCTGTTTCAAAGTTTATACCTGAGTTTAAAAATCCTCAAATTTTGAAAGATTTTAAATATTCGGATACCACTTACACTACAATCCCAGCGGAAAAAGAAATTACAATTCGTCATTTACTTACCCATACTTCCGGAATTGGATATGGTGAAATTGATAATGACGAAAGAATGAAAATGATTTACCAAAAAGCAGGAGTAACCGATTTATTTACTACCGAAGATATTACGATAGGGGAAAGTGTCAAAAAGCTGGCTATGCTTCCTTTGCATCACGAACCAGGTGAGAAATATACCTATAGTGAGGGGATGGATGTATTGGGGTATTTTATTGAACTTGTTTCAGGAATACCCTTCGATGAGTTTCTGCGAACCCGTATCTTCGATCCGCTGGGCATGGATGATACCTGGTTCTATCTTCCTGATGATAAAGCAGAACGATTGGTTACTGTTCAGCAAAAAGTGGATGAAAAATGGGAAAAATACCCTGTTACTTTTTACGATACTGATTACCCCATAAAAGGTGCGAGGTCTTTCTTTTCTGGTGGAGCCGGACTTTGCAGTACAGCAAAAGATTATGCAATATTTTTGCAAATGTACCTGAATGGAGGAGAATATAATGGTGTTCGTTTATTAAGCCGTACAACGGTTCATGCAATTATGAGCAATCAGTTTTATAAGGTTTGGAACGACGATGCAGACAACTATTACGGACTGGCATTTTTGGTGATCACAGAAAAAGGAAGTGGCCTGGGAGCTGAAGGATATGCAGGACGTTTTGGCTGGGGAGGTTATTTTAATACCCAGTATTTTGCCGATCCAACCGACCAGATTCTTGGGGTAATAATGAAACAAACCCAAGGATGGTATGGTGATGAATCAGGGTGGAAATTCCAACAATTGGTATTTCAAAGTATAGACGATTAAAATAAATTATTAAATAATCTGGAAGCGGATTTATTATTTCGTGCATCGTGCTTCCAACTACAAATTTTCTAAAAAATGAGCAAAGTAAAAGAACTCGCAAAAATGATTGATCACTCTATTCTTCATCCAACCATGACAGATGAGGACTTAAAAAGAGAGTGTGCTGTAGCAGCAAAATACGATGTAGCATCGGTTTGTGTAAAACCCTACATGGTAAAACAGGCTGTAGAACTGTTAAAAGGAACTGATGTTTTGGTGGGTTGTGTAATTGGTTTTCCGGCAGGAAATTCCAAAGTTGAAGTAAAAGTGTTTGAAACTGAAGTAGCCTGTAATGATGGTGCGGTTGAAATTGACATGGTTATAAATAATGGTAAAGCATTAATGGGAGACTGGGATTATGTTGAAAAGGAAATTGATGCGGTTACAAAAGCCTGTCATAAAAATGGTGCAATAGTTAAGGTAATTTTTGAAACCGATTTCGTAACAAAAAAAGAAGATATTATTAAATTGTGCGAGATTTGTACAAAGGTTGGTGCTGACTATGTGAAAACATCATCGGGCTTTGGATTTGTGAAGCAGGAAAACGGTGATTACAATTATATTGGCGCCACCATTGAAAACCTAAAACTAATGAAAGCCAGCATCGGTCCAAAAGTAAAAGTTAAGGCAGCAGGAGGTGTGCGTTCATTGGATGGTTTAATTGCAGTGCAGGAAGCGGGCTGTACACGTTGTGGTGCCACAGCCACCATTAAAATGATGGAAGATGCCATCAAACGTTTTGGTGAATAGGGATCAGCGATTTATAATCGCTGTTTAAGTGCGGTTAAATACCACACAACCCACTTTAACTTTGAACTTTAAACTTTGAACTTTAAATTTTATACTTAAACTTTAAACTAAAACATATGTACATTGTAGACAGCTATGCACTTGCAGTAATCTTCTGCGTCATCACCATGCTTGGTTGGGGCTCATGGGCCAACACGCTTAAAATGACCACCGAAAAGTGGGAATTCCCGCTTTATTACTGGGATTATTCCATTGGATTGGTTTTAACTACCTTGCTCTTTGGATTTACCTTTGGAAGTTTTGGAACGGAAGGCCGCAGCTTTATTGCCGACCTTTCTCAAGCCGATACTTCATCGTTAATCTCAGCATTTATTGGCGGGGTAATATTTAACCTATCGAATTTGTTAATTGTTGCTGCCATTGCGGTGGCCGGTTTAGCTGTTGCTTTTCCGGTTGGTGTAGGGCTTGCCTTGGTCATCGGAGTAATTGTGAATTATATAAAAGTTCCTGAAGGCCAGCCTTACATGCTTTTTGGAGGTGTACTTCTGGTGGTACTGGCCATCGTAATTAACGGCGTAGCATCTTCAAAAGTAGCTAAATCACAAGGCTCAACTCCGGTAAAAGGTATTGTACTTTCGATACTTGCCGGTATCATCATGGGTTTTTTCTACCGCTTTGTTGCCGACAGTATGACGTTTAACTTTGCTGCACCTGAGGCAGGAAAAATGACACCTTATTCGGCCATGTTTGTTTTTACGGTGGGTATCTTTATTTCCAGTTTCGTTTTCAATACCTGGTTTATGTACAAACCGATTGAGGGTAAGGCCGTAACTTTTGCCGACTACTTCAAATTGGGGTCACCCAGGAATCACCTCATGGGAATTTTAGGAGGTTTTATCTGGTGCGCGGCTATGGAGTTTAACCTGATTGCCGCAGACAAGGCCGGGCCTGCCATTTCATACGGATTGGGACAAGGTGCTACAATGATCGGTGCTGCATGGGGAGTATTCGTTTGGAAAGAATTTGCCAAAGCACCAAAAGGAACCAATAAATTATTAACCGCAATGTTTGTGTTTTTTATAATCGGATTGTCATTGATTGTTGTTGCACGTTTAAATTGACATTACGAAATAATTCACCGGGTGAATAGAAAATCTATATCTATGAGCAAAAAAATAGTAGTCATCGGCAGTTCAAATGTCGATTTATTAATGAAAATGGATCACCTTCCTGAAAAAGGAGAAACAGTAACCGATGCAGTTTTTATGCAGGTTTATGGGGGGAAAGGTGCCAATCAGGCAGTAGCAGCTGCTCGTGCAGGAGGAAATGTAGCATTTGTTAATTGTGTGGGTGAGGATGCTTACACTCCACAGATGGTTCAGAATTACAAAGATGATGGTATTGATACCCGTTTTGTTTTTAATGAAAAGGGAATGGCCAGCGGACATGCTTTGATTATGATTGGCGGCGAAGGAATGAATTATTTGTCAGTAGCTCCCGGAGCAAATTACGAATTAACACCGGCTAAAATTGATGAAGCCATTCCTGTAATCGACGAAGCTGCCATGATTGTTATGCAGTACGAAATACCTGAAGAAACCATAAAATATGTTATTGATGTTGCCAACAAAAAAAATATTCCGGTAATGTGGAATATGGCTCCGGCTCGTGCTTTCGACCTTTCTTATATTCCAAAAATCAACATTTTGGTTTTGAATGAAGTGGAAGCAGGATTCCTTGCTGAAATGCATGTTGAAAATGAAGAAGATGCCGAAAAAGCTGCTAATATTTTAGTAGAAAAAGGTGTCGAGAAAGTTATTATCACATTAGGTTCTCAGGGGGCTTTTGTGCTTACAAAAGATGAAAAAGCGAGTGTTCCTTCATTTAAGGTAGATGCTGTGGATACAACAGCGGCAGGAGATACTTTTTGTGGAAGTTTTGCTGTTGCTTTAGTTGAAGGGAAATCGCTAAAAGAAGCTTTAAAATTTGCAAGTGCTGCAGCAGCTATTTCAGTTACCCGAATGGGAGCCCAACCTTCGGCACCCAAACGTGAAGAGATTGAAGATTTTTTGAAAAAGAATTGAAAGTTTAATTTGCTTACCCCCCGTTTCCGCCGGAACTTCTTCGAAGTCATTGGCTCCAACTGTCCCCCTCAATTGAGGGGGACAGTGCAGGCAGCAGACTCCGTTTAACGGGGCAAGGTCGAAACAGGGGGTAAGCAAGAAACAACAGAATAATATCACATGAAAAAAACAATTCTAACAATTACCCTGATAAGTTTTATTGCGATTTCTTCTTTCGCTCAACTTCAGGTAAGTAAAAATAAAAGATACCTCGAAACCAACGATGGCAAACCTTTTCTTTGGATCGGTGATACGGCATGGGAATTGTTTCATCGTTTGAATCGTGAAGAAGCGCTTGAATACCTAAAAAACAGAAAAGCTAAAGGAATCAATGTGATCCAGGCTGTGGTTCTGGCTGAACGAGACGGACTCAGAATTCCTAATTCTTATGGTGCTGTTCCGTTTATAGATTTGGATCCCACTCAACCCAATGAAGCCTATTTTGAGCATGTCGATTTTATTGTTAATGAAGCTGAAAAACTGGATTTGATAATCGGAATGCTTCCAACCTGGGGAGATAAAGTTTTTTCGGAAAATCCAGGAGCCGGGCCAATTGTTTTTAACAAAGAAAACGCTGCTGTTTTTGGAGAGTTTCTGGGGAATCGTTATAAAGAAAAACCAATTGTCTGGATTCTAGGAGGAGACCGAAACATTGCTAATGAGGAAGTTCTTAAAATCTGGCGATCAATGGCAACCGGAATAAAAAAAGGCGATGGCGGTAATCATTTAATTACTTATCATCCAAGAGGTAATTCTTCTTCATCTAAATCTTTGCACAAGGAAACATGGCTGGATTTTAATATGTATCAAAGTGGTCATGATGAGAGGTTTAATGATGTGTATCGTCTGGCTGCTAATGATTATAATTTAACACCTGTTAAACCAACGATAGATGGGGAACCAGCATACGAAGACATCGCTGTAAAATTCTGGGATCACATGGATTTCTCAAAAAAAGAAACTGAAAGGGTTCCAGCCGGAGTTTTGGATACTGACGGTTTGATTAAAGATCAGTCACATTTTAAAGATGGTTTTTTTGACGATTACGATGTCCGTGTTCATGCCTACTGGAATTTTCTGGCAGGCGCCTGTGGTTATACCTATGGTAACAATGCCATTTGGCAGATGTACAAAAAAGGCGAACCTTCTGCGATTCCTGCCTTATATGATTGGCGTGAATCGATGGATTGCCCGGGCGCTTTTGATTTACAGCATGTGCGGACCTTATTGGAGGATAAGTTTTATAAAATTGTTCCGGATCAATCGATAATTGTCGGAAATACGGGGGAAGGTGAAGATCGAATTGCTGCAGCCTTATCAAATGATGGAAGTTTGGCACTGGTATACCTTGCAAAAGGACAACCGGTGCAAATTGATTTAAATAAATTGCAAGGAAAAGTTAAAGCCTCCTGGTTTAATACGCGAAATGGCAAGTATCAAAAAATTGGAAAATATAAAAATGATAAAGTTGCTTCTTTTACTCCACCGAGTTCAGGCATTGGAAATGACTGGATGCTGGTTTTGGAAAGCAATTAGTTTTAAATCGACTCACAAGAAATCTTTTGTCATTAATTTTCTTTCCAAACTTTTCTTTATAGAATTGAAATAGCATTGATTAAAGAAAAATGATTTGAAAGTCCCCCTTGGGGGGATTTAGGGGGTCTAAAATAAATGGAAAAGCAAAAGGAAAACAGATACAAAAAACCAAACTGGAATACTGCAAACAAAAATTTCTATCCTCAACTTAAACCTGTAAGAGATGAACTAAAAGCTGATATGACGGATGAGGAGAAAATTTTGTGGGAACAAATAAGAAGAAAAAAGTTAGGTGTTAAATTTCGAAGACAGCATATTATCGATATTTATATTCCTGATTTTGTAGCATTAACGGTAAAACTAATAGTTGAAGTTGATGGTAAAATTCATTTAAAAAGAAAAGTTGAAGATGCTGAACGAACCAGATATTTGGAAAGCCTTGGTTATAAGGTAATAAGATTCAGAAATGATGAAGTAAAAAATGATCTTGAAAAAGTTGTTATAAATATCAAAAAACATATTGAAGAATTAAAAAATACTGACCCCTCCTGACCTTCCGCCAGCTGGCGGAGAGGCTCAAAGTCCCCCTGGGGGGATTTAGGGGGTCTAAAACATTAAAAAACATTTTAATTATTAACCATGAATAATACTTTTAAATTCTTACTGATTTGTTTAATCACGATTACATCTTTTTCCTGTCAACAAAAAGAATCCCAACCGTCTCAGCCCAACATTATCATTTTTTTCTCCGACGATATGCGGGATGTGGATGTTTCGATGTACGGCAGGAATGAACCCACACCAAACCTTCAGAAACTGGCTGATGCGGGTGCTGTGTTTAGCAATGCATATTGTAGTTCGGGAATGTGCACACCAAGCAGGTATACTTTAATGACCGGTAATTTTGCATGGCGTTGTCAGGCTGATGATTTTTTGGAAAAGAATCCGAAAACTGAACCATATACGATAGCATGGAATACCCATCTTTCTGAAAAAGATAAAACCATTGCTGAATATCTGAATGAAGCAGGTTACTACACCGGTTTTGTTGGAAAGTATCATATGGGAAGCGATAAAACATTGTTCTCTTTTCCGAATTTTGATGATGAGGTAAATCCTTACGATCAGGAAGTAAATGCCAAACTTAAAAAGTATCAAAACGATTTACAGGAATATGTAAAAAATGTGGGAGGTTTTGATTATGCAGGTAGCGTTCTTTGGGCCAATTATGAACAAAATCCTATTCCAAAACACTGCTTTCATAATTTTGAGTGGATGACCAAAGGAGCAATAGATTTTATTGAAAGCGCCGGTGATGAACCCTTTTTTCTTTACACCGCAACAACTGCGTTACATGGACCGCCACATGACAAAGCTCTGGAACTGGATGCACATGTTACACCAGGAGGATTATTGGAAAACCCTACTGAATTTCATCCTTCGAGAAAAGAATTAAAGGAGCGGCTGGAAGCAGAAGGTTTTGCTCCAAATCATCATAATGTGGGTTTGGCAATGTTGGATGACCATGTTGCCGCTGTATTAAAAAGACTGGATGAGTTGGGAAAAACGGAAAATACGCTGGTTATTTTTATGGCCGATCATGGTGTTGAACCTGGAAAAGCTTCGTGTTATGAGGTGGGTTTAAAAGTGCCGATGGCGGTTAAATGGCCCGGTGTGGTTAAGCCCAGTTCAAAAATTGATCATAACACCCAAATTGTTGATTTGCTGCCTACAGCGATGGAAGCTGCCGGTGTTCCCTTACCTGAAAATGAGGTGGATGGAATGTCATTTGTTGAGGCCTTAAAAGGGAAAAAAGGGAAGGGCAGAAAGTACCTCTATTTTGAGAATGGTTATTCCCGTGCCGTTTCTGATGGGACTTTTAAATACATGACACTTCGTTATCCGGAAAGAATTATTCAGGATATGAGAGACGGTAAACACGAATATGCACCAAATCACCTGGACTTTCCAATGCAACCCAATGCTCAGGTGGCAATCATTTATCATCCGCACTATTTCGAACAGGATCAATTGTATAATTACAAAGAAGACTACTGGGAACAAACTAACATCATTGAGGATGAAAAGTTTGCGGGAAAAGTTGCTGAGTTAAAAGAGCAATTAAGGTTGCATACTGATAAATTTGACCATCCATATCCATTGGCAAAACAGGAATATTTGGAAACAGAGGAATTTCAAAAACTGGTTAAAAAAACCTATGCTTTGGGTACCGATTTTATTTATTGGTGGAATCCGGATAATTATGAATTGCCTCCGGGATATAAGTAAAAAAGAGAGTTTTTAGCTCTCTTTTTTACCTATTCGTTATAAATTAACTTCTTAGTGATTATATTACTTTCCGATTGATAGGTAATTAAATAAATTCCCGGTTTAATATCCAGCGAATTTAGCGCCACATGCCGGCTATGAAAACCTTCAAAAAGTGGTTCGTTTACCAGTGTATGAAGTAATCTTCCGTTTATATCGTATAAACCAATATTAACCTTTTCATTCTTTTCGATTGAAAAATCTATACTAACAGAGGTTGAGGCAGGATTTGGATAAACATCCAGTTCAAATTCCCTGGTTTCAGCAACAAATACATCGGTAATAATCGAATTCTCATCATCGGCCATAGGCGAACCATTCAGGTATTTCGATGAAGTCCAGTACTCGTGATTATTTGGATCACCCGTTGGATTGTCCTCAACCGAAACCAAAGAATAACCCAAACCATCAGCTTCTTCAGGCCAAGGTAAGGTATCATGGTATGTAAAATCCAAAACTGCTTCCTGTGTGGGAGTTTCCAAAATCACCCTTTCACCGCCATTTGATAAACTGCCATTGTATCCATGTTCTGTGCCAAAGCCGTACAATCTTTCAAATTCATAAGGATTGGAAGCTGCCACCACAAAAGAATTTGGCGCCAGTGTTGTTCCGTCAGGAAAAGTATAGGTAATTCCATCAACAAAAGACAAACCTGAAAGATCCAGTGTTTTCGAACCAATGTTTTTCAATTCAATAAATTCAAGTTGTTTCCCTCCAACAGTATCCCAGTCGGCCGGATGATAATGCACCTCTGTAACTTTTAGATTGGTAAATAATCCTGAATCTTCAAAAATGAGATCATGAAGCGCGCTCCATGAATCGTATGATCTAACGCGGGCTTTAATTGTTGTTCCCGGTGTAACGGTAATTGTTAAAGATTTACCACCGTCAATGGCCGAAGGAGAACTATTACCACCAATAGCTCTCGGATCGGTTCCGTCTGTTGTATAAATTATTGAACCACTTGGATTAATATGGTCCATTGTCAAATCGAAACTTCCTGAGATGGTGATTTTGTCTTCAATAATCTCAGTACCATTGTCTTTAAATACCGGAGGCATAAAAGAAGTAATCGTCAGGTTTTCTTCAACCAGTTGCTGATAGACAATATCAGAACGGTATGGCATATAATCTTTTGTAATTTGGTCAATAGCAAATTTCCAATCATCATCTTTAGTTCTTGCCGTACCACTTTTGCTGTCTCCCCAGCGCGCCGATTCAGCAATAATTGCCATCTCCAATTGATCGGATGTTCTTTTAAAACGGGCAATACACGAATCGGGAGTAAAAACACCATTATTAAAGAAATGGCGATACACACGGTCGGCAAACTTTATTCTGTATTCTTCGTTTTTTGTTAATTTGTCATGTAACCATTGAGGATGAAATTTTTCTTTTCTTGTAACATTCATTGAAATTTTTACACGATTTTCATCAATACCAATACCGGGTCCAACCGGATCTGCCAACAAAGTGTGCTCCGCATCGTGTGCCAGAAAAATAAAACCATCTCTTTTTCGGGTTCTGTTATCTATAGCATAAAAATTATTTGGATTTCTGTTATTTGAGAATTTTGACACCGGTGCGTCAAAGTTTCCGGCATAAAAGATGGTGATCATATAATCGATAAAATTATCGATATCAATCCAAACGATAAGTGAGGTGTCTACTTCTCCGGCTGAATTTAATCCGATTAATTCAAAATAATTTTCATTCGATTCAAATCCTTTTTGTACTATATCCCATATAGCATACCAACTGTCAAGGTTTCCATCGGTAGCTTCAACTTCATAAATATTAAAACTTTCACCGACATCCACTTTAATTACATCATATTCATCTTTGTCTCCACCAAAATAAGATTCGGCGAAATTGGCTTCTCCTCGTTCCTGTGTTTGAAACAATCCCCAATACAATCCATTTAAATACAAATGGTAATACCTGCTTCGTGTATATGGTACATTCATATCTTTTTGACTGTCGCGTGAAAATACATCCCTATTGGAAGTGTTATAAATTGATTGTCCTCCTCCGTTTGCCCAGGAGTAGTTTTGAGAACATCTTAAATCGACCTTCTGGAATTCGTCAACTCCCTCATCTCCGAATAATGGAAATTCAAGCTGTCCCGGTCCGTATTCTTTTCTGAAAAACAAACGAAAAGCATGCTTTGGATAACCATCATGTCGACTCCAGCCACCTCTTATCCGGATTCCGGCATCAACGTTAAATCCGGGGCTTCCGTCGGGATTAATTAATTCAATATTAGCCGGACGTTCCCAGTCATATCCATGTCTTTCCGCATTTACATAAATTCCTGAGTTTGGATCGAATAAATGTTCGGGATCGGTATTAATTGTGATCGTTGGGATATCCAGAAGCGATGTTTCCATATGATCTTTATATCTTGGGTCGTCCGTAACTTTCGTATCCATTAAAAGATCAATCAATTGACCGTTTACATTAAACACAGGCCAGCTGCCGCCGGGATGACTGGTAACATTTTTGACTGCATTCAAAAATATATAAGACCTTGAAACAGGCTCTCCCGGAGAGAGTCCATCTGCAATGGCAGAAGCACGAACAATTACCCCACCGGTTTTACCGCGGTTTAATGAAGTACTGTTAGGATCGACAATAACATATGCCGGAGAGTCTTCAGTTTTTGTATTTAATGAGGTACGGGGATCACTTCCATCAAGTGTATAAATAACCCTGGTACCGGGTTCTGAAGTGGTAATTTTAATCCGGGTAGGATTTTCAAAAAATCCACTCGGTGTATTAATGGTAACCGTTGCATCTGTTGCCGGAAGAATCTCCTTTCCTTCAAGTCTTACATTGATTAAAAAATCAGAACTGGTTAAAGAGGTATTAAATCCCTGAACGGCAATTACGTTTGTTCCATTTACCAATCCGGCATCTTCTCCTTTAATCGGGAAACTTTCCCAGTCACCTGACTCATGACCAAAAGTTGAAGTTTTGTCGAATGACGGATTATCGGGTGCATTTTTCTGAACCACTTTAATACCGTTTATCCAAACAATAAAACCGTCATCGTAATCCGCCATAAGCGTTAAATTGCCTATTTCTTCGATATTGCTTATGTCAAATTTCTGTCGAATATAAAAAGAGGTATAGTTGTTTTGCATATCCGATAAAACGGTTCCACCTGTGCCATCGCCATAACGAAATGGTGCATTTCCTTTGGGCCAGGCTACATCGTTAAAACTTGCTGTTCTCCAGAGTGTAACTGGTGTTGAAGGTTCTGAATTTCCCTTAAAATAACTCCATTGTGAATTCCATTCGATTAAGACTTTATTCTGCGAAAAAGCCTGAATACAGATAAGGACTGAGAGTGAGAGAAATAGTATATGTTTATATTTTGTCATTTGCAGTGTTTTGAAAAATCAGGAATCTTAATTTAGGTTTTCGTGATTTTTGGTTTTAAGTGCTTAAAAATAACAACTATTTTATGTTTTTTACCTGAAATTAAATTTTTTGAATTTTATTCAAAGTGTTACTTCTGTATGATAATAGTTCAATTGAAAAGGTTGCTTTTACAAAAATATTCAGACAGGTGAACAGATAAAACCAGTTACCTAACGTTTTGAAACAATTTTGGTTATAATTTGCTCATCATTTTCAACCTTAACAACATATATTCCGGCATTTAAATCTTTGGTATTAATTTGATGTTTGCTGCCGGTGAAAATTGATTTGTGAACCAATTGACCTGTAATCGAGAAAATGGAGACCGAACTTTCGCTCCTCTTTGTTGATGTAAATTCTAAATTTATATAATCTTTGACGGGAACAGGATATATTTTTAGTTCAGGGCCATTTTCAATTTCAGAAACTCCGGTTGAAACCTGTTCCGGATCGATTAAAATCATTAGACCAAAATGGTCGGCATTTTTATACATGTCATTATGCTGTGCCTGGGTCATTACCATGGAACCGATAAAATTTTCGCGGCCCGTTGTTTCGTCGTTATCACAATAAGCGATAGCCAATCCCATATTTTTATTATGGTGAAGCTTTACCCTGCTCCTTTCGGCTTGCGACATTGTAAACCTTGCATCGTAGTTTTTTATAGCAAATTCCCATAAATAAGTTTTTTCTGCAATGGTATCCATTTCAACAGTTATGTTGTTTTTTAAATTGACAGGATTTCTTGTAGGACTTAAATCCACTGCATCGTAGAATAAACTCACATGATAAGCAAAAGCGTTATAATTATAAGTATGATCGCCCATAGAACGGTCTTCATCAATAAAAATTTCAAGACAGTCATCTTCCCACCATTTTTCAAGCGGGTTTGAATAATCGTCAGAAAGTGAGTCGTCGACTACTTCAACAAGAACATAGAGTAAATCTTCATCCCAGGCCACTTTAAAACGTCCGCTAAAATCTCCATCCTTCATGGTTGTTCCCCAGGGAATCCAAACCTGGTCGATTGTATTCCATTCAGCATTTGCCCAACATTCCTCTGTTGCCTGTCCATCAATTGTTGGTGGAATTTTGGTGTGGTAACAAAACAAAGTATCGTTTTGTGTTTGACTAAAAACTGCTCCGGTAAAGAACAGTAAAAATAAAATAGAGGTAAAAATCTTCATATTATTTAGGTTTTGTGTTTTATTTTGAATAGTTGGTCCATTGATTATTTACAAACCGGGAAAGTCCTTTGTCCGAAGCAAACCAAACTGAACCATCCGTATCTACAGCAAGAAATTTAATGGTATCGCTAATAAAATTATGGGTTTCTTTTGTAAACGAAGTCCACTCTGAATTATTCAACCTGCTTAGTCCTTTTGTTGTTCCAAACCACCAATTGTTATCTTTATCCTTTACTACTGAAATTACATTGTCATCGATTAATCCATGGCTGCCGTCAAAAACTTCCCAATCCCATTTGGTAAATTCGCTGTAATGAAAAGCAACTCCTAATTCCGTTCCATAAACCTGTGTAATACTATCAATAAAAATGGTATTAATGTTATTTGATTCCAGAAATGTCCAGTCCGTTTCAAAAATTGTTGCCCCACTAATACCATCAACATCCATTTCTATTCTTTCAATGCCGCCACCTTTTGTTGCAACGTAGGTGTACCCATTTTCTGTTGAAGCAACATCAGTAATCCTGTAATTCAAATAAAGGTCATCTTGCCCGGTAGATTTTAACCATTTCCCATTATTGTTTATGGAGAGTCCATTAGGAATTGCAAAAATCCCCCGATTGGAAAAATCAAAATCGAGCTGGGAAACGGAGTTGTTGTGTAGTCCACTATTTGAGCTGTTTATCAAATCCTGATTGTCAAAATCCAAAACACCCGAGTTTGAAGCCAACCACAATTCATTGGAATTTCTGGTAAATGTAAGGTCGTTTATTGGTTTTAAGTCGTTTTTGTTTTCCACAAATTCAAGCTCCCCTGTACTCACATTTAGAACAAACATACCACTGTCGGTAGCTAGAATTTTTTCTCCCGTTTTATTTATGGCAAATCCGTTTACCACGGTAAAAGTTCTTTTTGTTTCAGGGAGATTGTTATTCTCTTTCTTGCAGGCATTAAAAGTTATAAATGCAAAAAATAGCGTTATTCCCAGCAGACTGGCCGATTTCTTAAAAGTCATTTGGTTTTATTTTCTAAGAATAACTTTTCCGGTTGCCAATGAGTTATTTATGTTATCACGAATTTTGTAAACATATAAACCATCTGGCATCAAAATATTATTCTCATTGGAACCATTCCACTCAACAACATCTGAATTATTAAAACTAAACGTTTTAACTACCTGGCCATTCAAATTATAAATTTCCAAATCAGAGTTTTTTGAAATACTTACAGGCCGCACAAATTTTGTTGAAATTGAGAAAGGATTTGGTGAAGCGATATTAATATTTTCAACTTTATTTGATGAAATTCCGCTTACACCGTTTTTAAAATATTTTAATTCAATTCCATCACCTGTCCCAAGGTTTCTTGAATAAAGCCTGTCGGTGGGATTGTTCCAGTGTTCAAATACTCCCAGGCTTTTCAATGGAATTCCGTCTCTTTCCGGGTCATAAGTAAGTCCATCAGGCCAATATTCGCTGCTGGCGCACTGCATAAGGTGGTCAGCAACTTCAACTTTAAATGATACCGGATAATTTCCTTTATCGTCATCCATTACGTTTTCCTGAAAAAGTATATCAAAACAAACTGATTCCAGTGCAACAGGATCCTGTCCGACAAAGATTGAATTAGGATAATCATTGTTAAAGGGATCAGATTTAAACTTGCTGATATAACCCTGCCAGCTGTCACCGGCCCAAATACCATCAACAATATAAATTAATCCTTTTCCACCTGTCTGCTCATGTCCCATGTAATCAACCGTATGTCTGTATTTTTTACTTCCCCTGTTATTTCTCGGCAAAGAATAGTGCATTGCAATGGCATACTGTTCCTCAGGTTTTTCACCCATTTTCAAATATGATCCCTGGTGATTTTTAGCAATTAAAGTTATTCCACCTTCGTCGTGGGTTTTCAAACATGGCACATTAATTACATAGGTGGCATCCAGGTATTGTTGTGGTAAAGTGGAACTCATAGTTTTTCCATTGTTATCTTTACCGGCAAAAAATAATACAGTTTCTTCAGAGGGTTTGGTTTGTTTTACACCTGGTGCACCTCTACCATCAACATAATTTACATCTGGAAATGTACCGGCTACTACCCGCCTGTACTCTAATCTAAACTGGCGGTAGGGATCACCCAATGTAATATCTTGTTCGGAAACACCGGCATTTTCAACCAACTGATATAAAATGGCATTAAGCAATTGTGGCGTTGCATCCATTCTGGTTGGCCGGTCTCTGTCGCTACAACTTTGATTGGTAAGGTTAATTTTAAAAGCTATTTTCTCTCCGGGCGTATAGCCAACATCGCCTCTGCCATGGGTTTTATTATACGACCTGAAAATTGCGTCCCAGGCATCTTCAAGGTTATCCTTTTCAGCATACTCAAGAATAGCCAGCTCAAGCATAAATTCAATAGCAATGCCGTTTACATTTTTATCTGTGTACCAGTAATCGTTGCTACCGCTTTTCGGAATATAGTCTTCGTTTGTGGCATCTTCATCCTGCACCCAAACAACCCTTCCCGGAAATAATCCTTTGGCTTCACCAATTGGTGTATTTGATGCTACCGGGAAAGTATCATCCACCGGATTTAAAACATCGGCAATGGAATCTTTAGTGTCGTTTATGATGATAATGGAAAAGGATAATACCGCCAACAAAATAAAAGCTAAACCGATTAAATATTTTGAAGTACGAAACGACTGTTTTACTTTTTTTATCGAGAAAACTGAACCACTGATGGCCAGCAAATAAATTACAAATGAAGACATTAACGGAGCAGCAGCCTGCATACAGGGGTATCTTGCCCTGCTTGGTTTTGGGATAACTCTGACTAAAAACCAAAGTGTGGCAGTAATTCCGATAATAATCAGATATGTTTTGGAAAGTTTGAATTTTTTCCAGGAGAATTTTGTTTTCATAGTGGTTGGTTTTAATAGTCTTATAGTGGTAAAAATAAGCTTTTTTTCGGTTAAAGGAAATCAAGAGAAGTCAACACAGCAAGATTTAAATAAAATGAAACATTATTTTTGCAAATTGTCTTATAATTCTTAGATTTCGACACTTAACAAACAGAACTTAATGATTAAAACTAAAATTCCAAAGAAGGAAATATCTCCTCAACAAAAACTTAT
>CAJXZG010000011.1 GCA_913063265.1 uncultured Prolixibacteraceae bacterium
ACTCCCGGTTTTTATCTTAAATATCCTTGGCTAGCTAGACTTCAACCTAACGAGAAAAGCAATCGCTCAATTTAGGTTGAAGTCATGGTAAGACTTTTGGAAAAGATAATAATATTTTGATAAATGTATTAAGGAGAGTTGCGCTTCGCCTTTTTTCGGGTTGGAATTGAAAAAGCAAGAAATCCTGAATCGTAATTCACTTCGGTAACTTTACCTTCTTCATTTCTTTTGAATAAGAATTTTTCTTTTGATATGTTGGTAACCATTTCCAAACCGGCGTCTCTGATTTTGTCGACATTTATTTTTTCAACACTGGCTTTTTCACGAACCATATCCACGAAATACTTTTCTTCCGGAATTTCACTTATTGTTTCAGGTTGGTGATAACTGATTCTGCCCAGATTAGAATTTGGAATTCCTGACTGAATTACAGGATACAAACTGGCCAGTTGATCGGGGATTTCCACATCAGGACGAACAACAGCCAAATCATCTTTTTCAAGTCGACCTTTGGTGTTTTCCCTTAAACTTTTTGGTTGTTCGCTTTTTGTAGGTGCAGCTTTTTTAATGACAGGCTTTTTCGATTCTTTTTTAATATTTGTGACCGGTGCTTTTTTCTCTTTTTGTTTTGGAACAGCAATTTCTTCCGGATTGCTGCTTTTTTCCTCTGTAATTTTTTTTGAAACTTCAGCAACTTTGCTTTCGCTTTTTATTTGATTTGTCGAATAATCAATAAAAAAGTATACGGAAAGTGCCAGTATTAAAACTGCGGCAACTCTTGCCGACCATAATACAATTGTACTTCTTTTCGGGTGCTTAAGGATTTTATTTTTTTTAGCAAAGCTAATTGATGTATCAGGTTTTAGTTTTGTTAAACTAAAAAGTTTAATGTCGGTTTGTTTTTCAGGGTGTTTGGATATGTAGCTGATGAATTCAGATTTTTCGAATTCTGATATTTCTCCTTCCAAATCTGCAATAACAGCCTTGTTAAACTCTTTTTCAGAATCGTATTTTTCTTTAATTAAATGCTCTTTTTTTTCAAAAGTAATTTCTTCCTTTTCGAGGTTGATATGCTCAAAAAAAGATAATTCTTCTTTTAAATCCGGATTTTGTTGAAGAAATTCTAAAAAATCATCAATCATATTTTCATCGAGTTTACCATCAAAGTAATCGATAAAATAAGATTCGTAATTTTCCCTTGTAATTTGCATTGTTTTTCCTTTCTTCCCCATATTGATAAACAAGAAGCATTTATGCCACTGCTTCCATTCTTCCTAAATATTTTTTTAAAAATACTCTCGCCCTATATATATATACTTTTACCTGTGATTCGCTTAAATTTGCTATTTCACCAATTTCTTCGTACGAATACCCCTCATAATCGCGAAGAAGAAGTACAGTTTTTTGTACTTCAGGCAATCGGTCAACAGCTTCTTTAAGTATCTCACCTATATCAGTATAATTGTTTTCATGGCTTTGTTCAGGCAGTTTGTTGTCTTCAGAATATGTCGACCTTTTGTCTTTTCTGATAATGTCGATCATAGTATTGTATGCTGTTCTGAACAGGTACGATTTTACCTTGGCAAAATTTACATTATCCACGTTTTTCCAAAGTTTTTCGTAACTGTCCTGTACAATATCCTCGGCTTTATGCACATCTTTTATACTTTTCAGTATAAAGCGATATATTCTGTCGGAGAATAGTTCAACCGATTTATTGTACTCGTTTACTGTCATCTGTTTTCTTAGCGCTATTCTGAATATATGACGAACAAGTTGATTGGATGTTACAGGGGAATGAAAATTTTAACAATTGAGGAAAATAAAAGAACCGTTCTTCTGTTTGAAAAGAACGGTTCTTTTATTGTATTTTAATATTATTATTATTCCACTATTTCAATCCAACCATGGTTATCCGGCTCATCGCCATACTGAATTGCCTGAAGTTTATTGTAAAGTTTTTCACTCACTGGTCCCGGTTTTCCATCTTTTGAAAACAGATATGTTTTTTTCTCATCGAAATCATCAATACGGGAAATTGGACTGATAACCGCTGCAGTTCCGCAGGCACCTGCTTCCTCAAATGTTTCCAGTTCTTCAACGGGTACTTCACGAACTTCAACTTTCATTCCCATTTCTTTGGCTAAAACCATCAGACTTTTATTGGTAATTGACGGAAGAATTGTAGAAGATTTTGGTGTAACGTAAGTGTTGTTCTTTATTCCAAAAAAATTGGCTGCACCACATTCATCAATATATTTTTTCTCTTTTGCATCAAGATAAAAAATATTGGAGTAACCCAGTTCGGCCGCTTTTTTAACTGCAACCAAACTGGCAGCATAATTACCACCAACTTTATATTTTCCCATACCAAGAGGTGCAGACCGATCAAACTCACGCATAATTACAAAAGGAGTCGTTTTAAATCCTCCTTTAAAATAAGGTCCTACCGGCATTACAAAAACCATAAACATATATTCATTGGCAGGTTTTACTCCAATTTGCGGGCCTGAACCAAACAATACCGGACGGATGTACAACGAAGCTCCGGAGCCATAGGGAGGAACAAATTTTTCATTAAGTTTAACTGCCTTTTTTACGGCTTCCATAAATTTCTCGGCCGGAAGTTGTGCCATTAAAGTACCTGCACTTGAATCCATCATTCGTTTTGCATTTTCATCCATTCTGAAAATACGGATTTTGCCGTCTTTTCCCCTGAATGCTTTTAATCCCTCAAATGCTTCTTGTCCGTAATGAATTGCAGTTGCTGAAATGTGCATATTAAAATACTCGCTGTCGCTGACTTCAAGTTCTCCCCATGCACCATTTTTATATAGGCACCTGATGTTAAAATCGGTTTTTATGTATCCAAAATTTAAATTGTTCCAGTCGATATTTTCCATGTCTGAATATATTAGCCGTGGTTTTTAGCCGGTTGATCATTCAACCAATCTTTGGCAAATTAAGAAAAATTTATGTTTCAAGTACAAAAGTTTTGTCAGGGTTCCTGCGAAAAATAAAATGTTTTACAACTGATTAATAAACTGAACAAAGTATCCATTGTGTTTTCTGATATTTAAAACCAGGTTGTTTTCGAAAATAAGATACTGTCCTTTAATCCCTGTTAGTTTTCCTTCTATCTTTGAAGATTTATCAAAACCAATACTTTTAACCGTTTTTGGGTAGGAAATTACCGGGTATTCTATTTCCGTAATTTTATTATCCGGATCAAAATAATTTTTTAATTCCAGTGGCAATAATCCATAAACTTTTTCTTTTTGTTTTACTAAATCCAAATCCTTGGCCACTTCATTTTTTAGCATTGCCCTCCAATTGGTTTTATCTGTAAAATGTTTTTTTAAAAACACTTCGATTACACCGGCAATGTGACGATTTGGAGTTTTTGCAAGTTGAATTGCAAAACTTGCTCCCTGGTCAATCCATCGGGTAGGAATTTGGTGATTACGTGTTACCCCAACCTTAACTTCACTGGAAACAGCCAGGTAAACGATATGCTCAATTAAGTCATGTTTTTCTGCCCATTCCATATCGCGTGCAATACCGAATTGTGCCTTGGAAAGCTCTGGTCGTACAACAGACTCACCTGCCTCGGGAGCAGTTTGTAAGCAGTTATAACAAAAGCCCTGTCCAAATGAAGTTTTAGTGCGTTTACCACAAGAAATACAGTTAATTTGACCATTGTAAATCAATGATATTTCTTTGCCAATAAAATCGTTTAAAAGAATTTCATTTTCTCCTAAACGAAGAAAATATTTTACCGGACTTTCAAGTTTTGTCCGCATTTTTATAAGGTTGCCTTCGAGCTGCATAGTTTTAATTTAGATAGTGATATTATGAATATGTGATTCCCGAACAATAATACAAACATAGGAATAATGCAAAAGTTGCTGAAAGATTGTTTGACTTTACTTTCAGTATTAGTCATAGTATGACTCAAAGTCGTGCTATGACTAATTATAGAAGTTCTACCCCCCAATTTCCAATTCCAAACCAAATTTCTTAAAAACCGAAATTGCCATTTTTTGTTCTTTTTCTGTAGGTTCAGTCATTTCAAAATCCTTATAATCTGACCCGAGTTTTTGATATTTGTTAACAGCAATGTTGTGGTAAGGTAAAATATTTAACAAAACGGGTGATGCGATTTCCAAATCGCGTCTTTTAAGGTTTAATTGAGAAATAAATTCAGCCATTTTTGTGACCTCCTCCAAACCTGTATTTACGTTTTTTATGAATGGAATCCTGATATTAACATTTGCACCAAATTCATTCAGAATTTTCAGGTTTTTTAAAATTAAACGGTTATCAACTCCTGTCCATTTTTTATGTTGAACCGGATCCATCATTTTTAAATCATAAAGAAACAAGTCGGTATGTTTGGCAACCTCCAACAAGGTTTCGGTGGATGCAAATCCAGAAGTATCCACAGCCCTGTGAAGTCCTTGTTTGCCACATTCTTTAAGCATCTGAATCAAAAATTCTGAAAACATTAATGGTTCTCCTCCGCTAAATGTTACTCCTCCATTTGATTGTTTGATATGAACTTTTTCCTTTTGAATAATATCAATTAATTCTTCAGGCTTATAAAACTTACCAGACATTTCGATGGCTTTGGTTGGACAGGCATCGGCACAAAGGCCACATAAATTGCATTTATCTGAATTGGTTACAATTCCCTGAGGTGTTAATGTCAAAGCATTTTCAGGACAAATCTCAATACAGTCTTGTGAACCAATACATTTTGAAGGAGTGTAGAGTTTTTGAACTTTTGGCGACTGGCTTTCA
Source organism: uncultured Prolixibacteraceae bacterium (assembly GCA_913063265.1). Classification (GTDB taxonomy): domain Bacteria; phylum Bacteroidota; class Bacteroidia; order Bacteroidales; family Prolixibacteraceae; genus Draconibacterium. The sequence goes on from CAJXZG010000011.1 coordinate 4,804, forward strand.
GGATTATGACACCAGGCACAAGTAAGCGGACAACCTTTAAAAAAGATAGTTATCCGTATCCCCGGGCCATCATTTATAGCGTAGCGTTTTATGTCGAAAATAAGTGGTTGAGTCATTTCATTTTAAATTCCAATAAACAAGCTCCAAATCTCAAATAAACTCCAAATACCAATCTTTAAAATCTAAAAAACTCTTTGTTTGAAATTTGGTGTTTTGAAATTGGAATTTGTTTGTTTTTTGATTATTGATATTTGGTGCTTCAGATTACTTCATTTTCCGTTCTGTCAATCACCTCCTGCTGTAAATCAGCATTCATATCGTTAAAATAATCGCTGTAACCCGCCATTCGAACCAGGAGATCTTTGTAATCTTCAGGGCAAGCCTGGGCTGCCAGTAAAGTTGCAGTATCAACCACATTAAATTGAATATGATGACCTCCCAGGGTAAAATAGCTTCTTATTAGATGACCCAGTTTTTCCACGTCTTTTTCACGTTTTAACAAACTCGGTACAAATCGAAGATTTAAAAGTGTTCCTCCGGATTTAATTTGGTCAAGTTTACCAAGCGAACGAATAACATTGGTTGGTCCGTGTGTATCGCAACCATGGGAAGGTGATGTTCCATCGGAAATGGACTTACCTGCAAAACGACCGTTTGGTGTGGCTCCTAAAACCAGTCCGAAATATACATGACAAGTGGTGGAAAGCATGTTTAAATGAAACGTTTCACCTTTTATATTGGGTTTACCATCGATTGCTTTATATAAATCATTATAAACACGTAAAGCAATTTCATCCGCATAATCATCGTCGTTTCCAAAAAATGGAGTTCGGTTTAAAATTCTTTGTCGAAGCACTTCTTCTCCTTCAAAATTTTTAGAAACAGCTGATAAGAGAGTTTCCATTGAAAAAGTACCCTCTTCAAAAACATGCTTTTTGATAACCGAAAAACTATCAGTTACGGTACCAAGTCCGGTACACTGAATGTAATTGGTGTTGTATCGCGGGCCACCATTGTAATAATCTTTTCCTTTCGAAATACAATCTTCAATAACCACTGACAAAAACGGTGCAGGAGCATATTTGGCGAACATTTTATCGATATAATTACTTACCCTGATTTTTAAGTCAACTATATAATCCAGTTGTTTTAAAAATGCCAGGTAGAGCTCTTCGAAATTTTTAAAATCCAAAGGATTACCAGTTTCAATTCCGGCCTTTTTGCCTGTTAATGGATCGATACCATTATTTAATGTTAGTTCTACAATTTTGGGGACATTTAGATAACCTGTTAAAATGTAGGCTTCTTTTCCAAATGCACCAACTTCAATACATCCACTACAGCCACCTTCATAGGCATCTTTTAAAGATTTTCCCTGATTTGTCAATTCCTGAACATAGATATCAGGATTAAATACCGAAGGATAACCATGTCCCTGACGAATTACTTTTGTAGCTGCAGTTAAAAATTTGTCAGGAGTTTTTTGACTGATGTGTACTGAATTACCGGGTTGCAGGATATGTAATTCCTCAATAATTTCAAGCATAATGTATGAAACTTCGCTTACCCCATCAGATCCATCAGGTTTTAATCCGCCAAGATTAATATTTGTAAAATCGTTGTAAGTTCCACTTTCCCGGGCTGTAATTCCGACTTTAGGTGGGGCAGGGTGGTTGTTTACTTTTATCCAGAAACAACTGATTAGTTCTTTTGCTTCTTCCCGGGTAATTGTTTCATTTAAGATTTCTTTTTCATAAAAAGGAGTTAAATGCTGGTCGAAATGTCCCGGATTCATTGCGTCCCAGCCATTTAATTCTGTAATGGTTCCAAGGTGAACAAACCAATACATTTGTATTGCTTCCCAAAGATTTCGCGGAGCATTTGCAGGTACCCGACGGCAAACTTCTGCAATCTGACGCAGCTCTTTTTTGCGTTGATTGTTATTTTCCTTTTCAGCTATTTTTTCCGCTAATTCAGCGTGTCTTTCAGCAAAAACAACAGCCGCATCGCAAGAGATCAACATGGCTTGTAATTCTTCCAGTTTTTCTGTTGCATCGGGATCGTTTAAAAAATCAAGTTGCCGAATTTGATCATCTATCTCCTTTTTGAAATCCAACATTCCTTTCCTGTAAATCTTACCGTCGAGGGTGGTGTGTCCCGGAGCTCTTTGTTCCATAAATTCTGTAAAAACACCAGCGTGATAAGCAGCTTTCCATGTTTCAGGAACATGATTAAAAATTCGTTCGCGCATGGTTCGGCCTTTCCAGTAAGGAATAACTTCCTGCTCGTAAGTATCAATATCTTTTTGAGGTATGGTATATCGTTGTTGCTCACGGGAATTAAGTACATGAAAATCTTCAACACTGTGACAGGTAAGTTCCGGGAAAGTAGGTACAGATTTAGGATAGGGGCCACGCTCACCAACAATGAGTTCATCATCGCCAATGTAAATGGTTTTTTGCTTACAGATTTCCATAAAATTCAAAGCCCGCATCATAGGTGCCGAATATTTACCTTCATTTTCTTTGTAAAACTGAGTTGTAATTAATGCCCGTTCAATCGAAAGAGATTCCTGGGTGTCAACACTTTCTTTACGAAGCTGTTGAATACGTTTATTCATTCCGGGAAGATGGGTTTTTTTAGTTGAGTAAAAATTCCCTTCAGCACCGGCTTTTCGTTCGGGAGTTCTGACAGTATTGATATCTGTTATTGTCATTTTTATAAGAATGAAGTTGAAAAAAAGAGAAAATTGAATCAGGGAAATGATTCAGAACAGGGATTAACAACAAGTACTAAGCATAAAACATCCGGCAACTAAAAAGACATCGATAGCTGCCGGGCAGATTTGTTTTATGTGGTTTTAAGTGCATTGTAATACTTAAAATTTTAGTGTAAAATTAAAGAAATTGAAATATTTAATAAAGCAGAACCGTAATATTTAAAATAAATATTTGAGACAAATAAGTCTGAAAATTAGTCAGTTGGTTTAAAATAAATCCAAACGGTCACTTCATTTTTTGCTTCATGAATTCTGACTACTTCTACTTTTATTACATCTATATTTGTATTTTGTTTTACCTCATCGAGAAGTAGCTTTTTACTGTTTAAAACATGTAAACCGGAAGGCATAAATGTTAATGGTTTTTTCAAAATTTCTTTTTTGGGTTTATAGTTTTCCATAAAATAAGCCGCACCAAAAATAATAATGTTGGTAAACAGCAACCCGGCCCAATCAGAAACCCTGTAATCGACCAAAGCATTATTTATCGATAATCCGATAACCATAAAAAGATAGGTCATTTCTTTCAGGTCGATTGGTGGAGTTCGAAAACGGATAATGCTGAAAATTGCAAAAAGTCCAAAAGCCAAACCTACGTCCAATCGGACATTTTCCAAAGCTGATGCAACAATAAATACAACCAGACCCATCATAAAATAAGAAAAAATGTTCTCCGACTGGCTATTGTATTTGTAGTAAATAAACCGTATGATAAGAAAAACCGAAGCAGAATTGACCAAAAGCCGAAGAAAGAAATCACTCAACCTGGTACCGTCAGCATTAACAAAAATTTCCTGTAGAAAACTGGATAAAAGAATCATTTTGGTTTAGTTTTAAAATTCTTCTCCTCTGCAAAAATATTCAAGGTTATTTATAAATCTATCCGGATTGCTGATTTCAATATAAAACTCCTCAACAAAATCCAGTACAGATTTTTTTTCTTTGTCTGAAAGATATCGAAAATCTTTTATGGTATTGATAATTTCTTCTTTTTTATCATTAAATAACTTAATGGTTTTTAAGTAGTTTTCTTTATTATCGCGGCAATAACCCAAATATTCTCTTTCGAGTACCGAATTTGTATTTGACGCCCATTCCTGTGGGAAAGAATAATTTGTATTGACAAATCCTGAGAAATCAAAATCGTAAGGAACAGGAATAACTTTATCTGAGATTTTATTTAAAGATTTCAGGTATTTAATATTATGGCCGCTTTTAAATCTCCAGTCGGTATCCGAAATTAAATATCTGAAAAAGGCAACACGATCCGCGTCTTCCACTTCCACATCTTTACCTGTTACAATTTTCGAATCAATTTCCATAGCATTGTTACGTTTGCTTACCAAACCTAAAGGCTCTATAATAAATCCAAATTTTTTATAGTTTCTTTCTTTTTTCCCTGTATCTATATAATCGATATCAAGCAAGCGGACTCTAAAGCTGTATTCACTCAGAACAGAATATATTTTATAAACAAGATACTCTCTGAAAACATAAGTTTCACCATATTTTGTAGTTGAACATGGCGTAACAACTTTGATTTTTTTTAAACCTTTTAATTCCTCATTTTCTATGGGATCTGTTTTAAAATTGAGAAACAAGGGAGGAAAAAAACATTCTCCCCGCCTGAAATTACCACGTGCTTTTATCCTGATATTTTTAGTGATTGGGTCCATCCCTTCATAATTAACAGTTAATACTGCATCAAGGTATTCTCCATTTCTTTTATTTTTGATAAAGGATGTTATATCATATTCAAGGGTAATCGGAAGGGGTTTATCGGTTTCAAAAAATGATTCGTTGCGGACTGTATCGTTTACCTCCCCAATATAAGAAATGTCAATAGAATCCTGGTTGTTTTGAGTTGTAGCTAAAAAGGGCAGAGTAAATACGAAAAGTGAAACAAGAAGTTTTTTCATAGTCAAAAAATCAGATTTTAATTGTAACCATCTAATAGAATGCAAATTAGTGAAAATATGTTATTTGAGTAAAATGATATTTGTGTTTTTTTAAGCTGAATATTTCAGTTTTAAACAAGACAAGCAATTAATAGTTTCTTCTTTTTTCTGAACATTTACTTATACATCAGAGTTAATAGATATCGTTAAGTTTTTTATACAATTTTTGAATTAGCTCAGCAGAATTGAATTTGAAAGTTGGGATAGCCATTATTTCCGGGAAATTTGTTCGGCAGTTTTCCTATCTTTGTTAAAGACAATTAGCAACAAACAAATACATTCATATTAAAAATTAACCGTTAAATTAGAATAATGAAAATTACAATAAAAACAGGTTTGGTAATTTTGGTTTCAATGTTGTTGGTATCGTGCAGTACTTCAACCAAACTTGTTGGAACCTGGGCAAATGAAGAACACAAAAACAATCAGTTTAAAAAAATTGGTGTTATAGCCATGTTACCCGATAATTCCAGCAGATATTTGGTAGAACGCGCAATAGTGCAAAATTTAAAGGAGAATAATCTGCCCGGAATGGAAACATACGAAGTTTTTCCTTTTGCAGGACGATTGGGTGAAATGTTAAGTAAATCTGACAACCCAAAAGCACTTGAAGAACGAATAAAAAAGAATGTAAATGAAGTTGGATTTGATGCCTTAATTTTTGTGTCATTACTCGATAAGCAGAAAGAGCAAAGATTTGTCCAGAGCCATAACAGTTACGATTATTTAGGTGGAACCGGATATTATGGAACACCAAGAGTTGTCCCGGGTGCTGCAGCTATGCCTTTTACCTATGGAGCTTATTATAACTATTATGCCTATAATTACGGTAATGCATATGCATCAGGTTATTACGTTGATGATGTTACTTACTTTCTGGAATGTAATCTTTTTGATGTAAAAGAAGAAGAATTGCTTTGGACCGGACGAACAAAATCAACCAATATACAATCAGTTGAAGAAGAAGCAATTAAACTTGCGGATATGATTGTAAAAGATATTGTTTCCAGAAAGGTAGTGATACCTTAGTTTTTTAAAAACAAACGAGGATGTATCAGAATAAAACAACTTTAACTAATACATCCCCGGTATAAAAAAGATTTTCAGGAAATTATGGTTTCCTGTTTTCCAAACGTTCTAAATAATTCTTTTTTGCTTCCTCCGGATCTTCTTTAATATCTACATAAATTCTTGTTTTATCATCAATTACTACCAACTGTAATTTAGATAAATCCGGAGATTTAAAACCGTTTTGTTTCTTGTCACTCATAACACTATTCCTTTCCTTTTAAAACCACAGGTTTTTTCCTGCAGCATGTTACACATCCCGATACATCATTCACAAGAACAATTTTTCAATCGCTTTTCAAAAGTTTAATGTTAAGTAGGTAGGATTTTGGACTTGCAAAAATAAATATTTTTTTTGAAAGTATTAATATGCAAGCAATTATCCCTAATGTGAATTTGGATTTTAAGTAAAAAATATAACGTATCTATTTTATTAAAGTTGTGCAAATCTATGAAACCATCACTGGTTCCGGGCCATCAAAATATACTTTTATTAGTTCTCCTTCTTTATTAAAAATTACTGTTCTTTTTTTGTTAATCCATAAGGCACAAAGCGACCCACAGTAGTTTTCCCATTTAAGAATCATTTCAACAACATATACATCTTCGTAATTCTCAGTGGCTTCATTTTCGTTTTTTATAATAGTATAACTCTCATTAAATTTAACTTCAGCCTTATAATCAAAAGCTGCTGTAATAAATATTGTATTCAGAACGCCGGCATCCAGGTCATCAATCAGCTCAGAATAATAGTTGACAGCATCAATTGTTATTGCATATGGAATCAGTACTCCGTCAAAACTATTGTAATACCAGTATGCCGAATCCGGTATCTCCATATTTGAAAAAACTGCTGCTGCCATTACATCCATTTTCGGTGGATAAGTATTTTCCGCAATTTCAATTAGATTCTTCTCAAAATCATTGGCTGAAATTCGTGCAACGGATTTTGTATAGCTTATTTCTATTTCCGGTTCTTCTGTTTCTTTGTTGCACGAAACAGAGAAAAATACAAGCATCAAAATGAAAGCAAACAATTTATTTATCTTCATTTAAGAATATTTTTAATAAAGATAGATTGAAACCTGAAATGGTTGCTTCTTATTACTTAATCTAATTGAAAAACTGATTTTTTATAAATGAAGATATATCGCTGAACCATCAGAGATAAATATTTTCATCTAAACTTTTTAATATGATTTAAGTTTTAGTCAATCTTTTAGTCAATCCCAAATCTCAATTTTACAGTTTGATATTGTTGGTTCCCGAATTTAATTTTAGCTTTTTATCATTCCAGATAAAATCAGCCTTCATTTTTTCCGACACAACAATTTTTCCGTTAACAGCTCCTTCTTTAAAACCAAGATTCATTATTATTTCACCTTTTGGATGATTCAGGCTTGCATTAATTTGTTTTAGATCTCCGGGATTTGGTTTAATTTCAATTTTTTCAAAACCTGCTTCAACGGCTTTTATGCCACAGATGGTTTTATAAAAATGAATATTTGGACTGCAACTCCATGGATGACAATCAGAACGCTGAGTACGACTTCCGGTTAGTGCAACTTCGGTAAAAGTGCTTAAATTGTTGTCCATCATCTCTTTCCATCCTGCTAAATGATTCTGGAATTCAGTTTCAAGTCCTGCCTTACCAAAAGCTTCGAAAAGATAGTGATGAAAATAGAGTCCAATTTCTGAAATTTTTTCTTCTTTAAATATTTGAGAAAGAGTTTGTTGAGCTTTTTCTCCTTCAACCGCACCGGCCAAAACTGCAAAAATATTGGTGTGCTGCGAATAATACTTCATTTCCGGAGTATCAGAGTAAATTTCTTTTTCAGAATTCCAGCACAATTTGTTTACAGCTTCATTCAGCTTTTGGGATTTTTTTTCATAGAGATCTGCCAGATGATCTTTCCCAATAAACCGATAGATTTTTGCAGCATTTTGTAAAGTATACGAATAGTGTAAAGAGAACAGTGCTGAGTTTCCTTCGATACCTCCCGGAGGAACACCGCTTTCCCAGTCTACACACCAATCGGCATAAGCCCACCAGTCAATCGGGCCCGTTAAACCATTTTTCTGAACCTTTTTATTGAACCACTCTAAAACTGTGTAAATTCCAACATCAAACTGAGATGTAAATTCTTTGTCTCCGGCCCACAGCATGTGGTCGTGAATGATGTCAATCCAAACCAAAGAATAAATAGGAATTGTAAGATTAAAGCCATCTGGATAACAGGCCCGGGTTAATCCTTCCGGAATTTTTGACCAGTTGGCCTGCAGGATCATTTGCCTTACCAAATCATCATTCCCCGAGAAATATTGGATAGCTTCACCATGAATTCGTGCATCGCCAATGTATTGCATTTGTTCGTAATGTGCATCGCTTATCAATAAATCCTGGGCACACAAGGAAGCTGTTCTCCAACCCGGTTCCATTAAGGAATTGAGGAATTGGTTATCGCATTCGAAACTTGATTTTAACTCTACAGGGTATTCCTGTTTTTGATTGTAAAAATCTACAATTTCCAAAGGGGTATCGCCAGTTTCAATATCGATTTGAATGTATCGGAATGAACGAAACCAGTTGGGCCGGTACAAACGGTTTTCACCACCTTCAGGCATGATTATATCGGAAACACCAATTAGCTGATTTCCTTCAATTTTACTTCTGTCGTCTTTTCCAATTCTGTCGGCATGAAAAAGCGTTTCGGAATAGGAAACTTTCACATGACTGTTTTTTCCTCCAGACAATATCATTTCCGGATATCCCAAAGTCATAACTTTATTATCCATCAAAATGCTGACTTTTTGATTAGCTGGAATTTTGAAATTTTTAATCGATGCTATTTTTTTAAGGCCTTTCCAGTTATAAAAAGTTGAAAATTCTTCTCTTTTTTCAATTTGATTTTGAATGGGTCGCTCCACCAGTAGCCAGCCGTCAGGGTAAAACATTCCTGAAATGTTGTTGTACCTGAAAGATGAAATATCCAGGTATTTGGCTGGTTTCCAATTACTGTCGTCAAAATTTAATTCCTGCCATCCCCATAAATAGTCGGCACCTACAATACTATCTGTTGGATTGGCAACATACAATCCCTGTGTGATATCAATACGATGCAACCACCTTACAATTCTTTCGTGGTATGCCAGATCGTTTGTAGCTTTCCAGCCGTTGTTCCCTGTATTTATAATTTTCTCAGCTTCAGTTTCTCCCTCCATAAAAAATGCGGTTAAATGCGAAAGTTGAGAAAATCCTCTCCTTGGTCCAAAATTGATAACTTCTGCAGCAATGACATTTTTCCCTGGTTTAAAGTACGGTGCTAAATCAACAGTTTGGTAATACCAATGTTCCAAATCACTTCTTCCCGGACCTTTACAAATATATTCTCCGTTTATAAAAAGGCGATAATTGTTATCTGCCGAAATTTTTACCTTAAAACTTTCAGGTACTTTATCAAAATCCACTGTTTTTCTGAGATGAATAACATTGTGTTCTTTTAATTCAATATCTTCTGCAGAAATCCAGCTGGCGCTAAAAGTTACCTCCTGGGCAAGAGTTGTTGCAGATAAAAATATTCCTAATATGAAAACAGATATTTGTTTTTGCATTTGTTTATTTTTTAGCAGCTTCGAAAAAAGCATTAATATTTTCTATTGAAGTGTCATCCTGAATATTGTGGGCCGGGGCAACAATATAACCTCCATTTCGACCCAGTATATTTTTACGTTTTTGAATTTCATCCTTTATTTCGTCGGGTGTTTTGTTAGGCAATAAATCCTGAACACAAACTCCACCAAAAAAAATCAAATCCTTTCCAAATTCTGTTTTCAAAAATTCAGGTTCCATTCCGCTTGCCAGTGGTTGTATGGGATTTAGAATATCCAGTCCTATTTCTATAAATTCCGGGATAAAAGGGCCAAAAGCACCACAGGAATGCCAGGCAATTTTTATATCGGGATTTACTTTTTTAAACTCGGCAAACATTTTTTTTATACGGGGTTTAAAATATTTTCGAAATGTTTCCAAATCCATTATCTGGCTTTGTTGAGTACCAAAATCGTCGCCACACCATAAAACATCAGCACCGAGTTCAATCATTTTTTTTCCGTAATGGGTATGTATTTCCTGTATTTTATCCAGAAGCGGATTAACATATTCTGCATCCATCATCAAATCCATCAGAAATTTTTCAAGGCCAACCAGGTACCAGGCTGTTTCAAAGAGTGTGGTTTCCAAATCGGCAATAATCCCATGGGAATGGCCATATTTTTTTATGGTTTTTTCAGCTTCTTTCCAGCGACCTTCGGCAAAAATATCAGGGAAAGCATAACTTTCGATGTCTTCTTTGGTTGCTGCATTTGCCAATGGATAAATATGAAACTCGTTATATAATCCCATGGGTTTAAAAACCATTCCCCATTCGTTTTCAATCAGTCCATTTGCCAGCGTTTTTGTAGGAAAATTATAAGGAGCACATGTTGCTATTCCCACTGCATCATTTCCTAATTCAACCAACAAATCCATATGCGATGCACGGGTTGAAAGCATTGAATCCAAAGGTTCTTCAAACGGAAGATTAAAATATTCTGACATTTTTTGAGCTACCTGTGGAGTTAGAGTTGCAAACAAAGGTGGCCGATCAGGAATTTCCCGGTTAATGGTTTTAAGGAATCGGGTTTTGGAATTCATAGGTTTTGGAATAATTTATGACCACAAATTTCCGGATTATTTTTATTTATTCCGTACAGTTTACGGAAATAATAAATTCTATTTTTATACTTTTCGGAACAAGTTGTTACGGTATTCAAATGGAGTTATACCAACATATTCTTTAAATTTTTTACTAAAATACTGTTGAGATACAAAACCTGAATCAAAGGCAATTTCTTTGATTGTTAATGACTGATCCCTGAATAATTCAAGCGCTTTGTTAATTCTGTATTCAATTAAGTATGCAACCGGACTTACGCCAATTTTCTTTTTAAAATTTGAACGAAGATATCTTGATGAAACTCCCAGTTCTTTTGCAAACTTTTCCAGTTGTACGCTTTGATTAAAATTTGAATGAATGTATTGAATGGTTGCCTGTGTATGTTCATCAATCTGATTGTTGTCAAAATGCAATTGATTATCCAATTCTCTTGAGATCAAAATAAAAAGTTCAGCCAGATAGAGCCGTGTAAGCACATCAAAATTTACTTTTTTATCATTCAATTCCCTAACCGCCTTATTAACAAGCCGGTTCATTTCGTTATTATTTCTGATTTTTATAAGTCGTTGAGAATGTGTAAGTAACTGATAAAGAAAAGAAAGTTGATGTTTTAATTCCGGATTTGGAAACATTTGAGGAAATATATCAAGCTTAAATTCAAGTTGAACCAAAACTGCTTTTTCCTTTGTTGTAAAAAAATAATGTGCGGTGTGGGGATAAAGAATCATACAATCTCCCTTTTGAAAAGACACAATTTTTTCGTCTATTTTCAGATAACATTTCCCGCTTCTTACATAGTTAATCTCAATATTTTCATGGCTGTGTGGGCCGAAAGTAAAGTTTTTCTGATAATGTTTGACCTCAAATATTTCGGCAAGATTTTGAACTTTCCCTTTTTCAAATATTTGTTTTATGTAATTGTTTATTTGATTCAACCTGTACTTTTTTTAATGATTCTAATTTAAAAAAATCATTGATTAAACTTAAAATAGCCATATCAAATTTGAAAAGATAAATGAACTTGATTAAGGGTATTTTTCTTTTACTTTTGCGTGAAATATGCTTACATGAAGAAAACGGGAATAATTATTATTTTATTGATTTCTAATTTCACTCTTTTTGCACAAAACGAAGTTGGCCCCGACGGCGATAAGCTGCTTTGGATTGTGCTGATAATTGCTTTGGCCGTTTTGGCGTGGTTAAGATTCGGGAAAAAACCAAAAAAAGGAAAACCGCTTTTTACCAGGGAGAAAGTGAAAATTTCTTTGGAAAAAAATCGGGTTTATTTTCCTGAAAATCTCAAACTTTCAGTAAAAAATACAGGTAATGTTGATCTTGATCTTGATCGCCCGCTGTTAATTTTCGACAAGTTTTGGATAAAACGAAAGTTCAAATTGAAAGGTATTGATAATCGGTCTCTTTATCCCTTATACCTTGAAAAGGGAAAAACACATACTTTAAATATCGATTTAAATCATTTTTATTCTTACGATAAAAAACTAAAACGATACTCAAAGGTAAAAGTTGCGATTTCAAATATTAAGAACAAAAAACTCGGAGTAAAGTCAGTTTACACCCGTAAAACATTGATAAAATATTAAATGCGAAACTGGAAATTTAATCATATCGATTTTTCTACCTATCCGTATTATGAAGGTAATGATTTGGGTGTGTTTTGGTCGCCTGAGAAAACTGTAGTAAAAATCTGGGCGCCAACTGCACAGATTGTTGAACTTCGTTTATATAAAGATGGAGATGGAGGTGAGTCATTTTTTAAAACCAAACTTCAATCAATTGGAAAAGGAATATGGTCGGTGGTTTTAAAAGGCGATTACGAGGGAAAGTTTTATACATTAAAAATAAATGATGGAGACTGGTTAAATGAAGTACCTGATATTTATGCCCGAAGTGTTGGAGTGAATGGAAAAAGAGGGATGATTTTTGATGCTGAAAAAACCAATCCTGAAAATTGGCAAAAAGATAAAGGCCCGAAATTATCCAATTTTACTGATGCAATAATCTATGAAACTCATGTACGCGATTTTTCGGTTTCAAAAAACTCAGGCATTGAAAACAAAGGGAAATATCTGGGATTTACGGAATCAAATACCAAAACGGACAAAGGAATTTCGACCGGTTTGGCACATCTGAAGGAATTGGGAATAACACATGTTCATTTGTTGCCGGTTTACGATTTTGCAACGGTTAACGAAAAACAACCTTTTGAAAAATATAACTGGGGATATGATCCTCAAAATTATAATGCACCTGAAGGTTCGTATTCAAATACACCATCAGATGGAGCAGCCCGGATTAAGGAATTTAAAAAGCTGGTTCAGGCACTGCACAACAATGGAATAGGAGTGATTCTTGATGTTGTTTATAACCACACCTATTATACAAAAGAGTCGGTTTTTAATCAAACAGTTCCCGGTTACTTTTATCGACAAAAACCTGATGGCAGCTTTTCAAATGCATCGGGTTGCGGAAACGAAATTGCATCTGAAAGGGCTATGGTTCGAAAGTATATCATCGATTCATTAAAATATTGGGCACATGAATTTCATATTGATGGATTCAGGTTTGATTTAATGGGTATTTACGACCTTGAAACCATGAGAGCCGTTCGTTCAGAATTAGAAAAAGAAGTGCCAGGAATTTTACTTTATGGCGAAGGATGGGTTGCTGATCAAAGTCCTATGCCGGAAAAAATGAGAGCAGTAAAAAACAATATCTCCCAGTTACCCGGAATTGCAACTTTTAACGATGATTTTAGAGATGCTTTAAAAGGAAATCATGGATCAAAAAAAACAAGAGGATTTGTCAGTGGGATAGATTTGCGTGAGGAAGCCGTGAAATTTGGTATTATAGCTGCAACCGGTCATCCGCAGATTGTTTATGATTATGTTGAAACTTCAAAAAGTGCATGGGCTGCCGAACCCAATCAGTGTATTAACTATGTCTCCTGTCACGATAATTATACGCTTTGGGATAAGTTGAAAATGAGTGTTTCCAGGGCAAAAGATGAAGATTTGCGCAAAATGGTAAAATTGGCAGGTGCCTTAATTTTAACGTCGCAGGGAGTACCTTTTTTACATGCCGGAGTGGATTTTTGCAGGACAAAGGGCGGGGATGGCAATTCATATAAATCTTCCGATTCGGTAAATCAAATAGATTGGGACAGAAAAGAGAAATACTTTGATGTTTTTACCTATTTTAAACAGCTTATAAAATTGCGAAAAAATCATCCGGCTTTCAGAATGATTTCTGCAGAGGAAATACGAAATAACCTGAACTTTTGTACCCAATACCAAACAGGTATTGTTTCGTATTGTATTGAAGGGAAAAAAGCAGGGGATAAATGGGGAAAAATCATTTTGATATTTAACGGACAAAAAACCGATGTAAAAATTCCATTACCTGAAGGAAATTACCTGCAAATGGTTAAGGCTGACGAGTTTTTTAATAAAAAGTCTGCTGAATCTGTTTCAGATGAAGTTAAAGTGGAGGGAATTTCTATGTCAATTCTTATCGCTGAATAATCTATTTTTCCGATTTTATCAGCATCATTATTCCGGGCCACATAACTTCTACACCATGTACCATTTGACCATGATGTAGTTGTGTTTTTCCGGTTTTTACAATGTTTTTTCCCTGTTCAAATGCTTCAAGATAGTTAACAGGAATGTGGTGTTGTTTGTAATCGTAGCGGTTCCCTTCGCGGATAAAAACTAAATTGTCGTTAATATAAATTCCATTAAAATAACCACTGCTCCATGTAGTAAATACCATTTTTGCTTCGGTAATTTTTTTGATATCGGAGTTTATAAAAATTGATTCTTCGTGTTCGCCATTGCGCGTAACCCATTGCTGTGGAACATCGGTGGGTTTGCAAAGTTCAACCGAATAGGAATTTCTGTTTAGTTCTAACTCGGTAGGTTTAGCGAAATAAGTATAACCCGTTTTTAATTGAATACGAACTGAAATTTGAACGGGCTTTTTCTGATCAGGAACCCAACTTAAATCCCAGTTTTGTTCAAACGGTTTGCTTGTTGATGAGCCAATATGATTTATTATTTTTCCACGGAAATAATGATAGTGCCAGTCGTAGTAAACTCCGTCTCCATCCCAATCTGGGCCATCGTATTTTGCAATAAAATCAACAGATTCTATTTTGTTTTTATCTGCACCGGAAACAGAACAAATTATTTCATTCTCCGAAGTTTGAAATGCCTCAATCTCAAATTTTAATTTTTCAGGTTGTTTATAATAGATTCTGAAAATTACTCCATAAATCAGATTCTGTGGCCAGTTCCAATGTTGTGCAGTATCCACTTCCATTGAAAAGTAATTGTCACCTCCATTTTTGAATTCGCTTACCGGCACTGTAACTACCGGGTAAAAATGATGCATATAAAGTTCCTGGGGTTCTGGAATATCAGGTGATTCAGGGAAAGAATATTGTTTGCCACCATTCAAAGCAATTCTTAGATTTTTAGTATCGTCGTGGCATAACACCTTTTCAGCAATAATTTCGGCTTTAACTGCATTTTCAAGATCTATATTCTGATCGATGAAGATCTTTTCTCCGTCCAGGTTTAAATCGGGATAATTCTCGGGCTGTAAAATGTAATCAAACCTGCCACCTACACGTAAAAATTTACTGTTTCCGTCTGCATCGGGTGTTGTCCAAACATATTCTTTAAAATAATCTCCGGGTTTTGGCTGGGCTTGTGTTTTTTTGCCAACAATCGCAGTAAATAATATTATAAAAAGGAATGGATAACATGGTTTCATTTTCAGATAGTTTTAGTGTTTAATCGGTAAAAGTTTATTACAATTTTATTAAATCTAATAATTGAGATTTATTTATAAATCACTAAAATAAGACTAATTATTTATACCAAATAAAAGTGTATTCAAGTTTGAATGATATTTTATTTTCACAATTACTTTATATACCTTAAATTTATATAACATAAAATATTTAAAGCTTCTATTAACAAGATTTTAGTTGTAGTTACCTGGATTAAGTATTTTATAAATAGCCGGTTGTGATAAAGCCACAGACTTTCATGAGAAAGTGACTAAATTTTTTGATGGATAGTTTAGGGAAAATGAATAAATATTTCCCTTTTGTAATAAATAACGATTATTCACAAATTAAAACTGTGTTATCATGACTATTAAATTTCGAAATCTGGATATTTCAATAAACACGAAATTTTTATCAGGAGGAGAAGAATTGTTTGTAAAACGATTGATAGAAAAGTCAAAAAAAGGAAACGAACTTAAAACGAGCGAAAGCAACTTTTTACTTTCTATGGCGAGACGTTGTGAAGCATTTTTACAAAATTCAGTAAGTGAGGTGAAAGTTCAGTTATTTTATAACTGATAAATATTGAAATATCTGATTTGGTTTTTTGATTTTAATCCATTCAATAAACTATTGGCAACATGAAAAACGAAATAAGTATAGAAGTACAAAATATAAAATTTGAAATCAATTCGAAAAAGCTCTCTAACTGGGAAGAGTTTCTTTTAAAATTATTGGTTGATAAAACCAATTTTGGTTTAGGCCTGGATAAAAAAGAAAAAACCTTTGCCTTTGAAATGGCATTAAAATCATCCAACAGGTTGAATTAACTGCACTGAACTAAATTAAACATTTATCACCTTAAAATAGGAACTAAGAACATTTCTAACTAAAATCATAACTATCAAAAATAATTTTATCTCCAGGCTTTGTTTTACGCGAAATTATTTTACCATTATATCGTAGATTCAAATTATTTCCTTTTAAAGAAATTAATTCGACAGAATTCAATTTATTATTTTCCCAGCTAATTGAAACCTCAAAAGCTCCTCTGCCTTTGAGTCCTGTAATTTTTCCTTTCTTATAAACCAAAGGTAAAGCAGGTAAAATATCAAGGATATAATCTCCCTTATCGGTTCTTAAATGAGATTGCAATAGCATTTCTGTTAATCCTGATGTATAACCAAAATTTCCATCGATCTGAAAAGGCGGGTGACCATCAAAAAGGTTATCATACATTGATTTTTGAAAAAGAAGCTGAATATGTTCATGTGCCATTTCTCCATCCAAAAGTCGTGCACTGCAATTGATCAACCAGGCACGGCTCCAGCCGGTTCCGGCTCCGCCATGATTCAATCGATATTCCAGTGTTTTTCGAACTGCCTCAAAAATTTCAGGTGTTTTATCTTGCGAGACCTGCACTCCCGGATGAAAACCGTATAAATGCGACATGTGCCGATGTCCCGGTTCTGGTTCTTTGTACTCTCTGTCCCATTCCAGAATTCGACCATCGCTGCCCAATACAAATCCGGGACGCAACTGTTGTCTTTGTTTTTTAATTTTTTCCACGAATAAATCATTGATTTTGAGTACGGCACAGGTTTCAATAAAATTATCAAATACTTCAGCAATAACCTGCTGGTCCATTGCACTTCCCAGACAGAGTGCACCCTGTTTCCCATCCTCAGTAAAATAACGGTTTTCAGGTGAGGTTGAAGGTGCTGAAATTAACATTCCATCTCTGGGATCTTCAATAATCCAGTCGCTGTAAAATTTTGCTACTTCACGAATTGCAGGATAGGCCCTTTCTTTTAAAAACTGTTTGTCTTGTGTAAATTCGAAATGTTGCCAGTAGTGCTGCATCATCCAGCCAGCTGCTCCCATTGAACTCCCCCAGTAAGCAGTTGCCGCTCTCATCCACGGAGCTGCCCATAAATCGGTTGCATGAGGGAAAAAAGTTCCTTTACAACCAAAATTTTTAGCGGCTACTTCTTTGCCCGTTTCAACAAGTTTATCCGTAAAGTCAAATAAGGGCATGTTTAGTTCATCAAGGTTGGTCATGTTGGCCGGCCAGTAGTTCATTTGCAGGTTAATATTCAGGTGGTAATCAGCATTCCAGGGTGCAGCAATATGCTTATTCCAGAGTCCCTGTAAGTTGGCCGGATTTGTTCCTGTACGGGAGGAGCCTATTAGTAAATACCTTCCGTACTGATATAGTAAAGTTTCCATTCCTAAATCAATGGAATCATTTTTCATTCGCTCCAGACGTTTATCCGTCGGTAAAGAATCCAGTACCTGATCACCAAGCGACAGCATCACCTTTGAAAAATATTTCTGATGATCGGCAATATGTGTATTTTCTATTTCCAAAGGATCAGCACTTTCTATCGCTGCCAAATCCTTTTTATTCTGAGTTGAAAAATCAGTATAGTAAAAGGAAGAATTGGAAACCACGTAAATGCTTGCTTTTCCTACATTTTTTAGTTCAAGGTAATCTAAGCCCCTTAGAATTTCGCCATCAGAATTTTGAATTTTCAGGCAAGTTTCAAATTTCACTCCCTCCAGAATAGGAGCTGGTTTCGAATCAAAACTTCCCCCTCTTTGAGTAACCATTCCATTCATTAGTAAAAGTCCATTTTCACTGGTTTTTACCGTTACAGTAGCATGTCCTTCATCATCCGGACGAGAAAGTTTAATTTTCCCGTTTAATCCTTCAGGAGCTTCAGTACTAAGTTCAATTACAATTACCTTGTGTGGATTCGAAACAAATATTTTTTCAGAGAATCGATTCCCGTTGGTTTTATAGGAAACTGTTGATATTGCTTTGTTTAGATCCAGTTCACGACGATACTCCGAAATATTTTTATGACCGAATTCAATAAATAAATCACCTAGTGTTTGATGCGAACGGGTTACTCCTTTCCTGGAAAATTTTTCAACAATCAAATTATCAGCTTCAGAAATTTTCCCTTCAAAGAGGAGACTTCTTGCAAATTCCAAATCTTCTTTTGTTCCATCTGTAATGCCCCATCCGGTTTCAGCGGGCCACATCGAATCATCGTTTAATTGTATTCGTTCAGTTCCTGTTTTTCCAAAAACCATAACACCTAATTTTCCGTTCCCGAGTGGTAAAGCTTCTTCCCATTTTTGAGCTGGTTTCTCGTACCAGAGTATTAGAGAATCTTCTTCAGAATTGATTTTTTGTTTGCACGAGAACTGTATAAGAATAAGTATTCCCAGGCAAAAGAAATTCAAGTTTTTCATGTGGTACGATTTAGTTTAATGATTAATAACAAATATAATTGAATCTTAAACATATAAACATCTAATTAAATTCTGAGAACTGTTTAACTATTTAAAGTCATAATAATTTTACTTTCATAAACGGATTTGTCAGAATTTATCCAAACATTTGATAGTATATTTAAGTGATTTAAAAATCAGCATATCATTAATCTTATGAAGAATGTTTTAATCATGTTTACATTATTCATTCTGTTTGGTTTTTTAGATGTTCAAAACAAAAAATCTAAATTATCCTCATCGCTTACGGTTGGAGTTTATTACTATCCCTGGTATGGTGGTTCTGATTTCCATGGGCGAAAATACTTAAGGGAAAAACTTGTTCCTGTTCAAACACCTGAGTTGGGTGAATATAAAGATACAGATCCGGAAATAATTCGTCAACACCTCGAATGGTCCAGATATGCGGGAATAGGACTTTGGGTTACCAGTTGGTGGGGACCAGGCAGAATGATCGATAAAACGACAAAGGATCACATTCTTACCCATCCCGATTTAGATGATATGAAAATAGCCTTGTTTTATGAAACATCGGGGCGTATGAAAGATTTTACAGATGATAATAATGTTGCTTCAGATATAAAATATATTGCCCAAAATTATTTCGACCATCCAAATTATTATACCATTGATGGACGACCTGTACTTTTTGTTTATTTAACCCGTGTATTGGCCAGAAACGGAAATCTTGCATCAACAATGGATTTAATGAGAGATGCGGCTGCTGAGGAAGGTTATGAAATTTATATCATTGGTGATCAGGTATTTGGTAATCCACCTGCAACTACAAATGATATTGCTCTTTTGGATGGAATAACCAACTACGATGTTTATGGCAGTTCGAATAGCAAAATGTTTGCTACACAAAAGAAGGTTGAAAATTATTATAATGACCAGGCAGAATGGAAAGCAATGGCTGAGAAAGTAAGTGCAGGATTTATTCCAGCAGCTTCTCCCGGATATAATGACAGGGGTGTTAGGGAAGGTCATGAACCTCTTTCCAGGAAACTTACCAAAGACGATGAATTTGGTTCACTTTTTAAAGCAATGTTGACCAATGCGGTAAAACTTACTGATGAAAGAACAGGAAATCTGTTGATGATAAATTCATGGAATGAATGGCATGAAGACACTCAAATAGAACCGGTTAAAATTGCACCTCCGACTAATAAAGATAACAGCGATTCAGGTATCGAATATACTATGGGTGTAGCGCACGAAGGATATGGAATTCGTTATTTGGATATTTTAAAAGAGCTAACAAAATAAAATATCAGAGAAAAAGAACCTATCCCATAAAATTTGAATCCAAAAAATTCTGGAATTTTTCTTTGTAGTTATCCGAAACGGGGATTCTTACTTTATCATCAAAAACAATTCGAAAGCGTTCTACCGTGGTAACTTTATCAAGATTAACGATGTATGAACGGTGTACCCGCATAAACTTTTCAGCCGGCAACTTTTCTTCCAAAGATTTTATGCTGAGTAAGGTCATAACAGGTTTTTGCCCAATATGGTGAATACGCACATATTCTTTCATTCCTTCGATATAGAGAATGTCATTTAGGTTGATACGAACAATTTTATATTCCGATTTAATAAACAGAAATTCGTCGTTGTTTTCCAGCTTTTCCGGTTTTTGATTTGATTTCTGAATCAACTCAAACTGATTTCGGGCTTTTGTTGCAGCTACAGAAAATTCTGTAAATGAGAAAGGTTTTAATAAGTAATCCAGAGCATCAACTTTAAATCCTTCCAATGCATATTCATTGTATGCCGTTGTAAAAATCAGCAAGGGTTTTTGCGCAAGTGATTTTACAAATTCCAAACCATTTAAATCGGGCATATTAATATCTACAAACATTAAATCAACCTTTTGTTTTTCTAATATTTCAAAAGCTTCAAATGCACTCGAACATTCACCAACCAACTCCAAAAATGGTAATTTCCGGATGTAAACCGCTATTTGTTGCAAAGCAAACGGTTCATCGTCGATTGCTATACATTTTAATCTACTCATATATTGGCAGTTTAATATTTATATCAAAAGTTTCTTCTGTATCATTTTCTTGCAGAATGTAATGCCTACCGTACAATAAATCAAGTCTTTTTTTAAGATTTTCCAATCCCAGTCCGCCCGTTTCTATAATTCCGTTATCGTTTGATTGTTTACTGTTTTTAATTCTAAACCACAGGTTATTATTTTCAGTTCTTAAAATGATTTCAATAAACGATTTCTTTTGATAACTAACTCCATGTTTAAAGGCATTTTCCAAAAGCGATGTAAAAAGCATGGGTGGAATTTCAATATTTGGTATTTTTTCAGGGAAGGATAATTTAATTGATACCTTCGACGTAAATCTTAATTTCATTAAATCAACATAACTTTTAATGAACTCAATTTCTTTGGAAAGTGTGGTTTTTCCCAATTCAGAATCATACAATAAATAACGCATCAGTTTCGATAATTGAATCACGGATTCTTTTGCATCTTCTGAATTTATATCTATAAGCGCATGAATATTATTTAGAGTATTCATAAAAAAGTGAGGGCTTACCTGATTTTTCAGAAAGGCCAGCTCGCTTTCAAGTTTCTGTTTTTCCAGTTCTTTGTTTTTTTGTTCTTCGTCCTGCCATTTAATGGTAATTTTTATTGCTGCATTAAATCCGATTACCAAAACTGAAGTAATAAAATCTTCAAACAACAAAAGCAGCCCGGTCCTTAGTTTCATTGAACCGGGAGGTGGAATATTACCCAAAGGTTTTTGTTGAGGTGGAGGAAGGTCTTTTATTTCAGGTAAAAAACCTCTCGATGGACCGACTTCTCTTCCAATAAAAATTGTAATAAAACTAATTCCAATAATCAGCAAAAGTGTCAAACCAAAGTAATAGAGGTATTTTTTTTGAATAAAAAACAGCGGAAAGAGGATATAGTTATGAAACAGGAAAACAAACAGAAAGGGAATTATTTTTACCCATTCACGGGTAACCCGGTTCCAGTCAACGCCATCAGATCTTTGCGAAAAGAATACAGGCATTAAAAAAATAATCAGCCAAATAACCAGGTAAATTATCGACTCACCGCGTTTTATTTTTGCTGAATAACTCATTTTCATATTAATAGCTATTGGCCCATTTACCTTTAATTGTTTTTTGTTTTAACGATTCTTCCAAAAGTTCAAGAAAGGCATTACGGGAAATTTCTTCTCCTCCTAAACTTTTTAAATGATTTGTCGATTGCTGGACATCGATAAAAACTAAAGTTGTTTTTTAATGCAAACTGAACCAAATGATAAAGTGCCACTTTGCTGGCATCGGTTATTTTAAAGAACATAGATTCGCCAAAAAAACAATTACCGACAGAGATACCATAAAGTCCGCCTACTAATTCATTTTCAAAATAACTTTCAAAGGAGTGAGCAAATCCAAGTTTGTGTAATTCAACATAGGCTTCTATCATATCGTTTGTAATCCATGTTTCATCTTCTTCAGGCCTTTTAATTTTGCTGCAGTTGGTTATTACCTCTCTAAAAGCCGTATCTATTTTAAGCGCAAAAGTATTTCGATTTATCACCTGTCTCAAACTTTTACGAAGTTTAAATTTTTCGGGGAATAATATCATTCTGGGGTTTGGAGACCACCACAAAATTGGTTCGTTTTCACAAAACCAGGGGTAAATTCCCTGAGAGTATGCCGATAGTAAAAAGTCAGGAGTCAGTTCACCACCTTGCGCTATTAAACCTTCATCATTCGCTAAATTCGGATCAGGAAATTGTATCATATAATTACAAAAATAATCAGATGGTCGTTATTTGCTAATCAATATCCCTTACACAACGCACAAAATTGTACACATACCTGATATCACCTTGCGGGCCCCGGTATTGCGGATAATCACTTCTGTTTCCGCTTTTTGGATCACTTCTTTGACATCCAGCTCCATGAACGTCCATAATTGTGCCGTTCATTTTTCCGAGACCTTCACCAAAAGCAATGTAAACTCCATTAGAAAAAGGATTCTTCCCATCGAGATGAGAAGTACCGGACCAGAAAAACGGGAAATGACCAGGACTTCCATCCGGATAATTTATTTCTGTGGTTTCAAAGATTGGGTTGATTGCCGGGCTTCCTGTGGTTTGTGGCGACCTTGAATAATCGACAATACTTTGTAGTTCTTTTGCATTGGGAAGACGCCAATTGGTGTATCCACCAATTTCAGCATTTTCGGCATAATTTAAAGCCTCCTCCCAATCTCGTGCAACACCGTCATCGGCTTTTTGCCACATTAATCCGGTTGCCAAATCGCTAATCGTTCCATCGTTATTATCTACAAAATTGTTTTTGCCATATGCAATATTTCCGCAGACCATTCTGAAATACATTTTATTAGCCATCCCTGTTCCGGGATTATATTTTGGATACCCTTTTATTCTGCCATCTATAAAATTTACACCAAAAACGGTTTCGTTACCGCGCATTGTTTTGCCAGTATATTCGGTCGAAGTCCAGGTCTGGGCATCAATCTCTCGTTCTCCGATGTTAACATTACCCAGTGGCTGATCAAAATATTCGGTAGCGATAAAAAACTCCACAGCCTCTGCTCCTTTTACCTTTCCCGTAAAAAGAATAAGTGAATACAACTCTTTTATTGTTGGAATCCGCCAATCATTGTATCCACCCAAAACAGATTCTTTTGCTTTGAGTATTGCTTCTTCAAAAGTTAGTTTTTCACCCATATCCTTTTCCCACGTTAATCCGGTAACATTGTCGGTAATGGTGCCATCTTCGTTATTTGTGTACGAAGGCTGGTTCCCCTGATAATGAGAATCCTGTCCATAAAATGCTTCTTCTTCAGACGGTTTAGAAATAATTTCCGTGTCACTGTAGAATTCTTTTGTCCCGGTATCTACAATTTTATAGTTGAATTCAGGCATATTATCATTTTTATCAATTGAGGAAATTTCATCCTGGCTGCAAGCGAAAAAAATATGGATTAACAGGGCATTTAATATGACAAGAATTTTCTTCATTTCTATTTATTTAAAAAATTGTTTACAACTGAATTTCTCGATTGAACATGTGTTTTCAGGATTTCTACCGCCCTGTCAAAATCGCCATCGGTTCGTATAAAAGTATAGCCGGGTTGTTCGGCATAAGCGTATTCTTTCAATAAATCGTAATACGTTGAATATAGCGAAATCATTTTTGAAGGAATAAATATTTCATCGACAAATTTCTGCAAATACATTTCATAAGTTGCTTTGTATTCTTCCTGTTGTATAAGGTAGTTGATTATTGGCCAGTTAATACCAACCTCAGTCATAGATAAACTCAGTGCACCTCCCTGTTTTCCATCCTGAAAAGCTTCGTTATTATCCCACGGGATCCAGGTTAATAATCCGGTTTCAGGATTGTTGTATAAATAGTAGTTGTGTGTCATACGTCCATAGGTATCCCAATTTTGAATGATATTGTTGGCTGCCAGGTATTTTAAAAACATGTTTACATTAAAAACAGCTTCAAGATTTGTAAGCCAGTTCTCTGTATTTGTTGTTCTTTCCTGACTGTTTATAATATCGTATAAAGCTTTAACATCTGAATAAGTTGCAGAATCTTCATTGGTTTTTATTTCCATTTCACCGGTATCAAAAGTTCCGCTGGCAAAAGTTGCTGCTGCGCCATCGGGTTTGTACAAATTCCCCGAATTACTGATAAACTGAGACTTTATAACCGAATCATCAACTTCTTCCACCAAAGTATAAACTCCGTAATATTGTGGTCCGTTTCCAATATCGACATAAACTTCACAAAATGCTGTTTGCGGAGAAGCCAGGCCAAACTGTCGAAATAAATCAGCTCCAACCTTTTCACGCATTAAAGACATGTCATCAAAGTTGTTCTTCAGGTTGAGTTGTTTAAAACCATAAAACCTCTGGTTTTTTATCTCCGGATAATCATCTTCAAACTGGTCGAAATCGAGTTTAAATGAAAGTTTATTATTGCCTGATTGAAATGTAGATTTTAAGCTTGAATTTCCTTTGTACCGTATTCCAACATGATACCATTCGGTATCGTTAAATCTAAAAGAACAGGGAACCCACATCGGATCCACGGATACATCAGCACCCATACCTCCACCGGGGCCACCCGGCCTTCCTCCACTTGAGCCTAAAATAGATGACAAATCGCTTTGCATATTTAACCAGTCTTCTGTACTGATTTTAATATCGAAACGCAAAACCTTATTTTGATTGAATACGACAGAATAATTTAGATCAGCACTTTTGCTGTGTGTTTCATCTGTCCAGTCTGTGTAATTGGTATTGTCAATTTCCTCCTCTTCTTTCTCAGGTTCATTTGTAAAATTATCTTCATTACAAGCACTTAAATTAAAAATTAGAATGGCGGCAATAATTATCAAATAGTTTCTCATTAGAATTGTTTTTTAATTGCTGAACATATAGCTAAAAACAGAGTATCGAAAAAACAATCAACGAATCGATGAATTTTTACAACTAATCACGGTTTATAATCAAGGAATGTTTTTGTAATTATTGTGATTTTGAAACCTCAGATCGGAGAAAAACATCTGTTTCAGAGTTGTCTATAAGTTTTAGAATTAAACAAACTCAGGTTGACTAGTCCAATAAGTATTTTACTCAATATGTTAAAATTGTTATTTGGTTTGGTTCTATATAATTTTTAACAGAGCCGGGTTTGAATGTAAATTATAATTTTACCTAAGAAATACTGATGGTCGCTTGTTAGCATAATGAATAATTTAAGAACACATTTATTTCTTCTGAGTTTTCTGATTTTTCTTTTTACTGGGTGTGAGAATTATAGTAGAAAGGATATTTATGAAAGACCTGAATGGTTGCCCGGAAAACTTTATACTACAATTTTGGTTAACGAGAATCTTTCTATGTTTGCCGAATGTTTAAGACTTTCCGGTTTGGATACTATTATTGATGTTTCCGGGAGTTGGTGTGTTTTTGCACCTTCTGATGATGCCATGAAACAATATCTTGCAGAAAATCATTATTCCGGTATTTCTTCTATTCCGGCAGATGAACTTGAAAGAATTGCAAAATTCCATATTATTCAGAATCCGTGGTCGCTTGAACAGTTACAGAGTCTAAGCGCTTTTGGGTGGAGAACGGGCAGCGGCACCGATGATTGGTATTCACATGCTTACAAACGCCAGACCATACTCAAAAACTCCAACGAAAAATACTGGATTAAAGGAGTGAATAATAAGGAAAGGATAGTCACAGATTCTACAATTACAAAAAGCTATAAGAAGGTTTTTGTGCAATCGAGAAAAAATGCACCGGTATTTTATGATGATTATGTGAATATAAATGAAATTTCTTCCTCTGATTACAGTTTTTATTTCGACAGGAATTATGAGCCGGGGAATGTATATTTTGCCGGTGCCAAAATCATTGAGGCCGATATTTTAGCCGAAAATGGTTTTTTACATATTGTCGACAGGGTAGTACAGCCTATGTTAAATGCAAAAGAAATGCTCGAACGCGAAATGCCCAACGAAAGTTATAAGCTCTTTTTGGAAATGGTGTATTGGTATTACCCCTTTTTTGAGCCAAATATGATTGCCACCAACAACCAGTCCGGAGTCAGATATGGAGAAGTTGTTGATACTTTATGGGACTTAAATTATCCATACCTTGTTTTTGCTCCGCACGTAGAGCAAATTGGTGTTGAAGGTCCAGCTGTAAACGAAACATTTGCTATCCATAAAGGGTTATATGCACCAACCGATAAGGCTTTTAAGAAATTTATAGATAATATTCTAACCATAAAATCGGGCTATCCGCACTGGAGAGATTATAAATCACTGCCAAGAGATATTACTGATATTATCATTGCTTCTCATTTTAAAGACGAACCTGTTTATCCGTCAAAAAGCAGTTATAAAAGAATTTTTAAATGGAATAATGGATATAAACAGGATGAAAGTGCCATAATACGTAGCGAATTTGGAAGTAATTGTACATTTATCGGAATTGATTCTTATACTCCAAACCGCGTATTTACAAGTGTAACCGGTCCGGTTTTTCTACGTCCCAATTTTTCCTTGTTCCGGCAAGCTTTGCTTTATTGCGATATCGAGGATGATATATCTTATAAAAATGAAGACTTGTATTTTTTCCCAATTTCAGATCAGGCTTTAAAATCAGATTCATCATTGATAATCAACTGGATTGATAAAGAAAAAAACCGGTACAATTTCAGTGAATTTAACCGTAAGACTGAAAAAATTGAGAGTCTTTCAAAAAATAAACTCAAGAAAAGAATCCTTAACCATGTCGGAACTTTAGTTCCAAATCAAAGTGGCAATACCATTCAGATAAAAACGCTGGATGGTAAATATATTACCTGGGATCAAACCAATAATACTATTCAAGGGAAATACCCCTGTACCATTGGGTATAACGGAATAACCGTAACAACATGCACTCCTGTTCAGCTTAGCGAACCTGCCGATAATGGTGAAACCTGGAGTGTGAATCACTGGTTCAATTTTTAACAAACGGGCCGGTGAATACCAGAAACAAAAAGAATTATTATTTACTCAGGTTTTTGGGGAAATGGTTCGTAATGCAGTAATTCGGTTATCGAATGGACAGGGCCCGTGCTTGTCATTGTATTACATTCTTTCCAAACCGGACTGATATAATCCACTTTGATAGTATCTCCTGTTCCGGAGACTTCAAATCCAAATGTTTCAATCCCGGGATTAATCTTAAATTTTGTTCCAACGATTACAGTTAATGGGGTGCTGGCCATTGTTGCATAATCCTTGTCTCCATAATTAAAATCACTTAAATAGTACTCACCTCCAACAAAATGATATCCGACAAATCTGTAAAAAGAGTTGAACTTGTCGTTAAGTTTTTTCCCGGGAGTTGCAACACGTGCGATTAAATCCTGCACGGTATAAATCCCCTTCTTATTGTAAATACTATCGTGCTCGGCAAGTATGGAGTATTTTTTCCACCACATCTGCTTTTTAATTCCTGAAATTTCAACAGCTTCCGACAAGATTGAATATTCTTCGTTTTGCTGAAGAAAATCAAAACCCGTGAAGTCGGGCTGTTGAAGTACTTCAGAAATAATGTGAATAAATCCGTTTGTAAATTTCAGGTTAGATTCAACGATGGGAGCTGTATTATTGATATTGATAATTTGATTTTCGCCATCAGTAAAAAAGCCGGTTGCCAACCTGTCGCCGGTAAGTGTGCTGTCTCTCAAAGCTCCGTCAGGAAATTCATCGGTATGAAGTCTTTTTTTCACAACATGATATCGTGCAAAAGGATATAGAATATTTGTATCAAGAAACATTTCTTCAAAATTTACCAAATCGGGATTTTGTTGGATAAAATTATCTATGGCTCCGTTTGTGGGTAAAAAAAGCGTATATCCATCTCCATAAGGATTATAGCCACACAAAGTATTCAACAACTTGCTTTCCTCTAAAATTCTGTATGATTTTGAATATTCTTGCTGGTTGTTATTAAGGAACTGGCAAATGGTTTGTGTTTCCTCCGACCAACTTGGTTCATGTGGATCGGATTTACACGATACCAAAATCACGGATATGGTAAATAACATCAGAAAACTGAATATGAACTGAATTTGAATATCAGTCAATTTTCTACTCCAATATTTAATTATCCTTTTTGCGTCCATACTATTTTAAGAAAAACTCAATTCTGCCAAAAATACTAATGTTTGATTGACTTAATTGTTACACGAGCCGAATGTAATATTATAAGATTAATATAACAACTTACGAAATGAAAAAAGCCAGTAGAATATCTCATGGCTTGTATTTCGCAGCAGGTACTGACAAATACCGAACTTCAATTCATCATCAATACTCCGGAATGCCTGTAATGCTTCAACAGTTTATAAAAACATCAGTAACATAAATTTTTTAAAATGAAAGGTATCTCTTAAATTTAAAAGCAAAATTGCCCAATTAACTTTGAAGGCAAACAATGTATTACAAAATTAACAGCTATTAACCTGCTTATTAAACCACTTCAAAATGAAATCATTCTACCTGATCTCCGCTTTTTGTTTATTTTTAATATTGACCGCCTGTGTTAACCGGAATGAAAAATATTCAGTCACTTTTCAAGGCGAATCTTTTAAAAAGAACTGGGCTATTGCTGAGCTGAATCCTGACTTGCCGTCTGACTGGTCCGACTGGCAATACCTGACTTTTGAAATTAAGGCTTCTTCAACACAGCGGTTTTACCTGAACCTCTATGATGTTGAAGGATTAAGAAAGATTCAGATACATCCCTTTCAAAATGTCTGGGTACGAGCCTCGATACCTTTGATTCATTTTCAAAAAAGAAACACCAAAGGTAATGATATGGCGGCAATAAGTAAAACTGCACTACCCGGTTTATGGATTGGATTTACAGGTTCGGTGGGGCCAATAACACAGATCGATTCAATTGGAGTTGAGATGCACCGGCCGGTTAACGCTCCAACCCTTGAAATTCGAAATGTGCAATTAACGGCTGAAGCTAAAGATTCAATTCTTTCTCCTCAACCGGTGGTCGATAAGTTTGGTCAGTGGATGGCTGATGACTGGCCTGGAAAAGCCGGATCACTGGAGGAATTAAAGGCCATCTGGCAAAAGGAAGAAAAGGAACTTCAAGCGGGTAGTTTTGAAGTTTCAAAGTTTGGCGGTTTTCCTGATAAAAAAGTCAGGGCAACAGGATTCTTCAGGGTTGAAAAAATTGATGGTAAATGGTGGTTTGTTGATCCCGAGGGATACTTGTTTTTCTCGAAAGGGAGCACATGCATTCATACCGGAGGCTCTTTTGCGCGTATGGATGGGCGCGAATACATTTATGAAGCCTTTGTGCCTGATTCCTTAAATCAATCAGAGCAAGAAATTGATAAAGCTGCATTTTATGAATGGAACCTGCAGCGAAGGTATGGTGAAAACTGGTATGAAAAATGGAAAGAAATGACCTTCAGAAGAATGAACAACTGGGGGCTTAACACCATTGCCAACTGGTCGGATACAAAGTTGGGTCAGAGTCAGCAAATGCCTTATGTGGCTACGCTCCGCGGATGGGGATTCAATGCCGAGACCATGGGTATGCCCGATGTTTATGATCCCAACTATGCTGCTGAAATCGATGCTGCGGCTAAAAGGCAATGTGAACCATTAAAAAAAGATCCGTATTTACTGGGTTATTTTGTAGGTAACGAACCCCCCTGGCCGGGAAGGGAACAGGAACTTGTTAATGTTATTTTGTTAGGGAAGAATACTCCAATGAAGGCTGCCTTGCAGAATTACCTTGAAACAGAAGATAGCCCTGAAAGGCGCAAAGCTTTTGTATACGAAACTTATAAAAAGTTTATCACAACCGTTAACGCAGCCATAAAAAAATACGATCCCAATCACCTCAACCTGGGATTGCGTTTTGGTGGTAATCCTCCTACTGAAATTATAAAGGCTTCAGCTAACATAGGTTTTGATGTGTTTAGTTTGAATATATACGGGTATGAAACTTATCTTGAACGATTGGACAGAATAGATAAATACACCGGTCTGCCAATTATTATTGGCGAATTTCACTTTGGTACTCCGGGGCGCGGACTTGCACCTGGTCTTGCGCAAACTCTCAATCAGGAAGAACGTGGTGTGGCCTACCAATACTATGTTGAGAATGCTGCTGCTCATCATTCAATTATCGGAACGCACTGGTTTCAGTGGTGGGATCAGCCTTCAACCGGTCGGTTTGACGGAGAAAATTACAATATCGGCTTAGTGAGTGTTACTGATATTCCTTATTCTGAACTTATTGAATCATTAAAAGAAACGCATCGCCGTATAAAAGAAATTCACCTCGGACTTGAAGAACCTACAAAACAGAAAGCAAAAGTTCAGTAGATAAAAGAGTTGACACAACTATTTATTTCATTTAAAAAACATAAAATTAATGAAACCTTTCCTTCTTTTTATTTCCATCTTATTCGTTACACAAATTGTTTGGGCACAGTCAGAAGTTATCCTGAAAGAGGAATCGGTAGTAATGCCAACCTACCCGGTAGCACCTGCCGAAAAAAGTCCCATATTTTTTAGAAACGAGGCCTACCAGGGTGCCTCAAGGCATTATTATCCCCTGACCATGAACGATCAGTACACCCATGAACGAATTGAGCAAGCATGGAAGATGTTGGTGCTTGAGAATGAATATATTGAGTTGGGTGTTGCACCTGAAATAGGAGGTAAAATATATTACGCCACGGATAAATCCAACGACTATCATTTTGTGTATAAAAATAACGTGGTCAAACCGTCGAATATAGGAATGACAGGTGCCTGGGTTTCGGGTGGTATCGAATGGTGTATACCACATCATCACAGGGCTTCCACTTTTAGAACAATCGATTACACCACAAGTATAAACGATGATGGTAGTAAAACCATTTGGATTGGTGAATATGAACCGCGACATGGTATGCGCTGGACCATCGGAGTGACGGTATTCCCTGGCAAGTCATATTACAAAACAGAAGGCCGGTTGTTTAACTGCACACCCTATACACACACTTTCCTGTACTGGGCTAATGTAGCAGCACATACTAATGAAAATTATCAAACCATATTTCCTCCCAGTGCTCAGATTGCCACATTTCATTCCAAAACAGCATTTACCCGATGGCCGATTTCCTCTGAAAATTACAGGGGATCAGATTTCTCCGAAGGTGTTGACATAAGCTGGTGGAAAAACACCAAAAAATCAAATTCTTTCTTTGTACACGATTTGCAGGAAGACTTTATGGGTGGATACGACCATGGCAAAAACGCCGGAACTGTTCATGTAGGAAATCACAATATCGTGAAAGGTGCCAAGTTATGGCAGTGGGGATCCGGACCAAGGGGGCAGGCTACCGAAGGCAGACTTACTGAAAATGATGGGCCGTATGTTGAAATAATGGTAGGTGCTTATTCCGATAACCAACCGGATTACAGCTGGATAAAACCGTATGAGGTTAAAAGCTGGGAACAGTTCTGGTATCCGGTGCGAGGTATTAAAGGATTTAAAAATGCCAATCTCAACGGAGCCGTTAATCTTGAAAAAGAAGATGACAATTCTATATTCCTGGGCTATTATTCAACACAGGAAGTAAAAAATGCTACCGTTTTATTGAAGCATGAAGATGAGGTTTTATTTAAAAAAGAAATTGAAATTTCACCTGAGAAGCCTTTTGCTGAGACGATTCCGCTTGGGAACGGTTTTGAACTGAACGAACTGTATACAGAACTGGTTGACAAAAATAATCAGACCATCCTTATTGCCTATCAACCTGTTAAACCCGACCCAGTTGAAGAATTGCCCGAAGAATGGGAGGGTTATCCCGAACCAGAAGAGCTTGAAACTGTGGAGGAACTGTACCTGACAGGGAAGCGTGTAGAACAGTTTTATGCACCAGGACACGATGAAATGGATTGGTATATGGAGGCATTGAAAAGGGATCCGGGAGATTCCCGTACCAATACAGCTGTTGGAAATAGTTACCTGAAAAGAGGCGACTATTTAACGGCACGAAAATATTTCTCCCGGGCAAATCAACGATTAACCAATGATTATACCCGTCCGGCAACCGGAGAGGCATTATACCTGCACGGTGTTACTCTTAAAGCTCTGGGATTGTACGATGCAGCGATTGATACATTTTATCGTGCCACTTGGGACTACTCCTGGCATTCTGCCGCCTATCTGCAACTTGCTCAGATTTCAGTGATGAATGATGATTTTGAAAAGGCTCTGGAACAGATCAATGAATCGCTTTGGACCAATGCCCGTAATAACCGTGCAATAGCATTAAAAGCTTCTGTTTTGAGAAAAATGGGGAATTTCGAAGATGCTCTTGCTACCATAAACACCATAAAAGAAAACGATCCGCTCGATTTCAGAATTAAAAATGAACACTATCTGATTGCTAAGGAATCAGGCAATATTCAGAAGTTGGAAAAGTTGCTCGGCCAGTTAAAAGAGGAAATGCGGGATTTTCATGATAATTATCTCGAATTGGCTGCGGGATACATCAATGATGGATTGTTGTCTGATGCAGAACAGGTGCTGCTTAGATACACAGAAGATCATCCCGTGTTTAGTTATTACCTGGGGTATATAAATATTAAACAAGGAAAAGAACAACCGGCGATGGAATACTTTAAAAAGGCTGCTCAGATGCCCGTAGATTATGTCTTTCCTCACCGTCTTTTAACGGTTGAAATATTGGAAACCGCGTTGAAACACAATCCTGACGATGGGAAAGCCTATTATTATATCGGTAATATTTTATACGACAAACAACCGGAGTATGGTATTAAAAGCTGGGAAAGTGCGGTAAAATATTCCCCATCACTGGCCATGGCCTACCGGAATTTGGGATGGGGATATTATCACCATTACGAAGATGTTTCAAAAGCGATTGTTTTCTATGAAAAAGCGATAAACCTTAATGACGAAGAAGCCATATATTATTCTGAATTGAGCGATTTGTATGAAATTAACAATACACCCATAGCAAGCAGACTGGCTCTTTTCGAAGGTAAAAATGAAGTTGTAAAGAAAAGAGACGATGCTTTTATCTGGCAAATCAAAATCCTGACACTGGCCAATCAGGCTGAGACGGCTGTTGAATATCTGGATGGTGTTCAGTTTGCTTACCGTGAAGGTTCATCCAACGTCAGAGACATTATCATTGATGCGAAACTAATGCTGGGGAAAAAGTATTTGGAAGAAAGTCAATATGACATGGCACTCGAAACGTTTCTCGATGCACAGGTCCCGGAAGAAGAAGCAGGAAATGAACGATTTGGCGACCGCGAATTGCAGGTAAACTATTATATTGGTTTAGCATATAAAGCCCTGGGACAAAATTCAAAAGCCCGGGATTTTTTCCAAAAATCGGTAGAGCAGGGATCTGAAAAAGTTTCCGGGGTAATGGATTACTACAAAGGACTTTGTTATGCCGAACTGGGAGAAAGCAAAAAGGCGGCTAATGTTTTCAAGGCGAT
Organism: uncultured Prolixibacteraceae bacterium; assembly: GCA_913063265.1. Lineage (GTDB taxonomy): Bacteria > Bacteroidota > Bacteroidia > Bacteroidales > Prolixibacteraceae > Draconibacterium. The sequence goes on from CAJXZG010000011.1 coordinate 38,534, forward strand.
GATTGAATATGCCAATGAAGAATTCAAGGGAGAAGAAACTATTGAAGCAGGCATTATTTTCGGAACAGGCGAAGCTGAGAACATAAGAAATTCAATGCTGTACACTGTCAGGGGTTTAGCCAATAAAGGTCTCGGCAATGCTGCTAAAAGTAAAGAGGACCTGCAAAAAGCAGTAGCTTTATCTTACAGTAATTTATGGGCAAAGGTTGAGTTGGATAGCTTGTAAAAGTATCAACTTTACGTTCAAATTCTTTTAGTATGAATTACCGTGCAAGGGCGAAATTTTGCTGTCCAACCTTTTGGCAGATTGTTATGGGCAAACAATCTTCTCTCTAAATCGGAGGTCATTCCAATATAAATCTTTTGATATTTTTTCGAGTAAAGGGCGTAAACTATAAACATATTTGAGTAGGCTGAATAAAAAAAGCCAGAAGAACATCTCCTGGCTTTTACTTGGTAGCGGGGGCAGGACTTGAACCTACGACCTTTGGGTTATGAGCCCAACGAGCTACCAACTGCTCCACCCCGCAATATATTTTTAATATTTTATTTTAAAAGAACTCTGTAGCGGGGGCAGTACTTGAACCTCGTCCGTCAACTGACGGATATGAGCCCAACGAGCTACCAACTGCTCCAACCTCGCTCCGCCAACTGGCGGATAATTTCAATGAAATTTCCTCGCTAACGGGCTGCAAATATAATTAGTTTTTCTAATTGTACAAAATTCACATTAATTTCTTTCGATATAATATTTTTTATTACCCGGTATGTAGGGCAAATTCCTCACCGGGAGCTTTGTCGAAGTTTTTTTCTAAATTTATCACTGTTTTAAATCAATATAAACCAAAGGACTATTATGAGTAAAAATCAATCAAGAAGAAATTTTATTAAAAACAGTGCTGCTGCTGCCACTGTTATTTCTGTTCCATCAATAATTCCGGCACATGCATTCGGTGCCAACGACAGAATAAATGCTGCTGTTTTGGGTGTCAATGGCCGTGGTAAAAACCATATTTCAAGTTTTATGGCTCAGGACAATGTGCAGGTAACACATTTGTGCGATCCTGATATGAAAGTATTGGAAAAACGCCAGAAGGAGTTTAAAGAAAAGTATGACAAAGATGTAGAACTTGAACAGGATTTGAGAAATATCTACGATAACAAGGATATCGATGTTGTTGGTATTGCATCTCCTAATCACTGGCATGCACTATCAGTAATCTGGGCTTGCCAGGCCGGAAAAGATGTTTATGTTGAAAAACCCGGCTCACACAATATATACGAAGGACGCAAAATGGTAGAAGCAGCACAAAAATACGACAGAATAGTACAACACGGGGTTCAGCTGCGCAGTTCGCCTTCGGTAAGAAAAGCTGTGCAAATGATGCGCGAAGGTTATATTGGACGTGTTTATATGGCGCGAGGTCTGGTTTTCCGTTGGAGAGCAGATATCGGGAATAAAGGATTTGAACCGGTGCCCGATGGATTGGACTACGACTTATGGACCGGTCCGGCTGAAAAACGTCCATTTACAAGAAACCTTGTACACTATAACTGGCACTGGACTTTTGAATATGGTAATGGTGATGTGGGTAACCAGGGAATCCATGAAACCGACCTTTGTATGTGGGGATTGGATGTTGGTCTTCCTACTCAAATTACATCGATGGGAGGAAAATTCCTTTGGGACGATGCCAAAGAAACCCCAGAGGTTTTGACCTCGGTTTATAATTATCCTGAAGAAGATAAAATAATACAGTTTGAAGTTCGTCCATGGTGCACAAACACAGAACAAGGAGTAGGAGTCGGTAATATTTTTTATGGTGAAAAAGGAATACTGGTGGTTGACGGGTACGACAAATACCAGTTCTACATGGGTCAAAAACGTGAAAAAGCAGATGGTGGCAGCGATGGTACCTTATCGGGTTCGGAAATGGACAGGGGAGCCGGCGGTACCGACGGTCACTTTAAAAACTTTATCGATGCAGTTCGTGCTCATGATAAATCTATTCTTAACGGCCCGGTTGAAACGGCACATTTATCATCTGGACTGGCACACCTAGGAAACATTGCTTACCGAATGGGGCGCGTATTAACTTTTGACCCGGCATCGGAGAAATTTGTAAATGATCCTGAAGCAGATAAACTGTTGACCCGAAATTACCGGGCACCTTATATTGTTTCGGATAAGATATAGTTTGTATAAAATTTGGAGTACCCCCTGTTTCCGTCAGGTCTTCTTCGAAGCCTCTGACTCCAACTGTCCCCCTGAATTCAGGGGGACAGTTGAGGTCGCCATCCCGATGAGTCGGGAAAGACCGAAACAGGGGGTACTTTTAATACTATATTCTCTTAATTTATCGAAACAGGCAAATCCAGCCACTCCTCCAACTTATTTTTTACCTGTACCTTTTGTCCCTCAGGTAAATTATTTATTCTGGTTCGGTGACTGCCACCGGGTTTAATAATTTTCAGCAAGTTATCTTTTTCGCTTACTTCAAAACCAGATGCCGACCAGGGATCCCATTCACCATAAATAAAAAGGATTTCATTATCGGTATCTTTCATGTAGTTTTTTACGTATTTTGCCGTGCTTTTGTCATACCTGATATTTAAATCTTCGGGCAGGAAAATTTTACTCAGGTAATTTTTTGCATTTTTTATAGAAAGATATTTTTTATAAGGTTTGGTATCATAACCATAATAACCCAATTCGCGGGCGGCCTGGACAAAGAACGAACGAATACTTTCCATGTCTTCAATGGCAAAATACGATGGACCGGAGATTTCGATCAGATGATTGTAAAGTTCCTCAAAGCTTGCATCTTTTGCCGGAATTTCATCTATCTTTTTACCCCACTGCCAAAGTGCAAAAGGGTATTCCAAAACACAATAATCCAGCACTTCATCCATCGAAATTCTGTAAGTGTATTTTTTTTCTTTTGAGTATTCCTTAAGTTTTGTGACAAATTCATCTCGTTTTTTCAATACTGCAATCTGATATTCAACAATCCTTTTTCTTATTTCAGGAGTTCCTGGAACATTTTCGATAAAAGGTTCATGGCGGCCATCTTCCACACCAAAATTCAACGGACAAACATAGGCCACAGTAACATCAACATCATCCGGGTAATATGCACGGTGATAAACCGCTGTTTGCCCTCCTTTACTTATTCCGGTATTTATCCATTTTCCCGAATAGTAATTTTTAAACAGTTGAGTCACGGCATGATGGTCAGCTGCTGCATTGACAGCAGTAAGATAATCCCAGTTTAGTGAATCGGGCCATGATTTTCCAAAATAGCGATGTTCAACACAAATTTGGTTTGAGTTCAACATGGGAGAAAGTTCGTTAATATATGTTGGTCGTGATGCATAAGTCGCAGTATAACCCTCTGTTATTAAAAGCACAGCATTATTTTTTCCTTTGTCGGCAACAAATACCCTTTGTAAAAAGAATCCTTTTGAAGTATCACTATGATCGAGAGGTTGGCGCATCATTATTTCCCAGGTTTCATTAAAAAAGTCATTACCTGTGATTTTTTCGAATGACTTGATTTGGGCTTGAGACTTCAGAAAATCTGATAATTGTGCTACCGATGTTAAAGAAATCAGAAGTAGAATAAAAAGAAAATGAAGTTTTTTCATTGTAAGGAATTTATTTTCGATTTTTTAATTTTGACGAAAATAGAAAAGAAATTTTTTACCTGACAAAATAAAAGTCATCATGATGAGGAAATTTTTATTCAGCCTGATTTTCAGTTTAGTCATTGTTCAAGTTTCCGGACAGAAATTACCCAAAGTAGAAATGAAATGTGAGCAGGGAACAATACTTGTAGAAATTGACACAATCAATGCCCCGGTAAGTGCAATTAACTTTTCAGAACATGTTCAAAAGGGAACTTTTGCTGATGCCGTATTTTACAGGGTAGTACGACCTGACAACCAGCCTAATAACAAAGTAAAAATCGAGGTTATTCAGGGAGGATTATTTTTGGATAAAAAAATTGAAGAGATTAAACCTATTCGGCATGAGACGACCAAAGAAACAGGAATACTTCATTTGGACGGAACAATTTCCATGGCACGAAATCAACCCGGTTCGGCATCAACCGAATTTTTTATTTGTGTGGGTGACCAGCCCGAACTGGATTTTGGTGGAAAACGAAATCCCGACGGTCAGGGATTTGCTGCCTTTGGGAAAGTGATAAAAGGAATGGATGTGGTTAGAAAAATTCAGCAACAAAAAGACGAAAACCAATATTTGGTTGACAGGATTCGAATTACTGAAATTCGGATAAAATAATAACCCCCCCACCCCCGATAACTCCTAATATTCGCATGTTGTTGTTGAAAAAAGCTGTAAAGCTTATTAAATAAAGACTTTACAGCTTTAGTGTTTTCACCTAAATTGGTGTTGCTACAAAACACTTGTGATGAAAATACTAAATAGTTCAGCTTTATCTGCTTTTGGAGGGATAAATTTTGTTTTAAATTATCTTGAGGATAATCAATTTGGCAGTTTACTAAGTCAAAAACTTCCTACTCTAAAAAGGCAAAGTACTTACTCCTGGAGCGATATTTTTTATTCATTGTTAAGTATCTACTTGTGTGGTGGAGATTGTATTGAAGATTTACAAACCCACTTAAAATACCACTTCTACAATAATCCTTTTGTAAAAATACCCAGTCCAGATACTGTGTTAAAAAGGATGTCTGAATTATCAGAAACAAGCCACTTCTGCAAGACAGCAAGAGGCAAAGTGGAACATGAGTATAACACTAATCCGATACTGGAGGAGCTTAATATTGCGATACTTAAAAAACTAGGGATTTTTGAGACAAAAGAACTGGTTTTAGATTATGACAACACTATTATTTTCAATGAGAAGAATGATAGTAAAATGACGTACAAGAGAAACTATGGTTATCAGCCAGGTGTTTGTACCCTTAATGAAGAACAGATTTTATATATAGAAAACCGAAACGGCAACAGTGATGCAAAATCTTTTCAATCCGACACTCTAAAACGACTATTCAGCTTACTTGAGAACAGCCATGTTAGAAGGATAGAACATTTTAGGGCGGACGCAGCATCTTACCAATATGAGGTTGTCAAACTACTAAGTAAAAAGGTGAGATACTTTTATGTGGGCTGTAGAAATAGCTATGTCGAAAAGTATTTTACAAAAGTATCCAGTTGGGAGATCATCAAAGACGCCTCTCAAGGGATAACAGAGGTAGGTGAAGCCGTGATAACACCTTTCCAGAAACAGGCAAAAGATACAGGCAATACCCCTGTTCCATACAGGCTAATCGTGAAGAGAAAAACAAAACAAGATGGGCAAACCAATATTTTCACACAGGATGCTTATGAATACAGGGCTATATTAACCAACAACTTTGACTTAAGTCCGGTAGAGGTAGCTCAATTTTATAATCATCGCGGCAACATGGAAAAACAGTTTGATATCTTGAAAAATGATTTTGGCTGGGACCGTATGCCTTTTTCTTCTTTACAGAAGAATACAGTATTCTTATACTTAACTGCAATATGTCGGAACTTGTATCGAAAAATTATCACCTACTTCTCCGAAAGAGTAGAGACATTAAAAGCAACCGATAGGGTCAAAAAGTTCTTGTTCAGATTTATAGTATTACCCGCAAAATGGATAACACGGTCCAGGCAAAAACAGTTAAGGTTATATGGAAAAACAAATTTTTCACCATAACAATAAAAACTCAAGCCAATTACTATAAATACCTGAGCACCAAATAATCTACATGGAGGAACTATGAACTATACTCTCAAAAACTTCATAAAATCTATGCTTATTGCGAAATGGAAGAAAAATTGGAGGATAAAAAAACATCAATACTCCTTGCCAGCACCGAAAATTTAAATTAGAAGATGAAGAACTAGCAAAAAAGATAAGACATACGGATTTTAGGAACTATCGGGGTAAACGCAGTCCCCCCAGCCTGAGAGGCGGGGAATTTTTAGGTGCACTGTTCTAAACCAACAAGATTTATGCGCTAAGCGGATCAAACCGTTAAGTACGTAAAAAAGGGATGCTGAAAAAACAACATCCCTGTGGAACTAACTCAATACTTGAAGATATCGATTAATGTTCGTCTTCAATAAATCCAGTTTTACGGGTACCTACGGCCTGGTAAACTACGCCGGGTTCGTCGCTAAAAGTTATTTCAAACGAAATTTTGTCGCATACTACACCTGTTGTTGACAGTCCTGCATCTTTCTCAATTTTTCCATTTCTGATTTCAACTGTCGCATCAGATTGGATATTATCCAGTCCGGCTCCTTCAAAAGTAAGCGTTGAAATATCAACAGGGCATTTCACCATTACATTTTTCCAGTTTCCATTGTCAGATATCCAAAATTCTGTAGCAATATCGTCGGCTGTATTAAAAGTAAGAACTTTCAGATAACCGGTTTCGTAATCTGTTGCCGAGAATTTTATCCACCATTCTCCGGCTGCTTCGACAACCTGTGAATTAATCTGTTCAAATTCTTCTTTTTTATCGCACGAGGTAAATAAAATACCCACAACTGCAATCGTATATATAATTAACTTTTTCATATCCACTTATTGTTTTAAGGTTAATTGCACATCAAAAGGGAAATCGTAATCGACCAGTGTCTGAGTATAAGTAATTACATTAGTCGCCTCATCGAAAACAAAATTACTTATTACTACTGGTCCAAATCCACTGTTTCCGAGTTCGGAGCGTACAGATCCATCTTCACTGATTACCAATATTGCAGGAGCCGCGTAATCGGGGCCATAACCCACAAACTGGTCGTAATAGCCACCCAGCAAGTCACTGATTTGATACACTCCGGCTGCAAGTTTTTTAATTTCAACATCACCGCCACCACGGCCAACCCTGACTCCATCATATGTACCTTCAGGTATTTCAAAAACATCGTATCCTGTAAAACTTACAATACTTACATTTCGGCTGAGATAAAATTTGTAGCCTTCGGAATTGCTTACTTCATATTGTAATTTATAGGTACCTGTTACATCCACGTTTACTTCGTTCAGAACTTTGTATTCCAGTTCTGTGGTATCGCCGTTTGAAATTTCAATGGCATGAATTCCGGGATCTTCGTAAGGAGTCCCTTTAAAGAGCACGATTGGATTGCCACCGATTAACTCCATATGCGGGGCGGGCGTTTCCTTTACGTAACTCTCGTATTCTTTTTCGCACGATACAAACAGTACTGCGAAAGAAAATACAATGAATAAATATTTCAGATTTTTCATGTGTTTTTATGTTTTAGTTTTTCCACCATACTTTTTGTAAGATAACATCGGCATCAGGTAATGATTTGTATTCAGCCGCATTGGAATTAAAATTCAGTTCACTGTCGGCATATGGAAATCTTCTTGGTAATACACCACCTGATGTACCTTTTTTGCTGTAAATCAAAGTTCCCGGAATATAGTTGTCGGGAAGTTCATAACCCTCAGGAATTTGGTCGCTTATTTGCGATTCTTCAGGGAATCCTGTACGGACACGTTCGATATGCGATTCCAAACCACGGCCACCTTCTGCAGCATCAACCCATTTTTGCATAATAATTGCTTTTAGCTGGTCGTTAAAGCCAGATGTTGGGAAAGCATATGCTCCGGTTAATAATTCGCCAATATCCGCGCCCATTCTGTCGAATGATGCAGTAACTCCACTTTCGTAGTATTCTTTTGCTTTTTCAACATTTCCGAGTCTCAAATATGCCTCAGCAATTAATAATTCCGATTCGGCATAAGTCATCCAAAATACGGGCATTTCAGGTTCAATATAAGGAGCCGCAATAATTTTATGTGCTTCAAATTCGGTAGACGGAACATTATAAGAACCGGGAACCAAACCTAAAAATTGACCATCAATAGGCTCAAATAAACTTTCCATTCGTGAATCTCCATTGGCTTCAAGAAATGAAATAAAAGTTGCGCAGGCCCTGATGTTATTTGTTGTATTCAGTTGACGCTGGTCGCTTTCGTACAATGGATTTGATTTACTATCGGCATCTTCGAAGTTGGTAACAGCAACATCTTTATCCAGTAAATAAATATTTCCTGCTTCAAGATCTGCAATCAGTTTGCTTATTTCATCGTTGGCAAATCCCGAATTTGCATCATACTGACGAAGTAAAATTCTTAATCGAAGAGAATGTGCAAATGCTTCCCAGTCTTCTATGTGGGCATGAAAAATAATGTCATTGGTTTCGTAAAGTTCGGCAACAAAATCTGAATAATCTTTGCTCAATGCTTCAATCAGTAAATCGTAAATATCGGCATAAATGGTTTCGCCATTATCTACAACAGGATTGAGTTTTTCAGCACCAAGAAAAGCTTCTGAATAAGGCACATTTCCGTACATATCGACCAAATACTGGAAACCAAAAGCTTTAATTACGGCACCCATTAGATAAGGCCCCCAGTTTTCATTTGCTTCAACTTTTTTCATGAATATTTCGTTGTCGCTTAAACCGTCGACAAACATTGCGCGGTACGAGCGGTCGATAACATTGGTATTGCTGCTTAAAGCATAAGATTCGTAGATTTTATACTGCGAAGAGGTATTGTTCTGTGCCCAGTGTTGCGACCAGAACGATCCGATTAATCCCCAGTCTGCACAATGAACATTTGTTACCGCGGCAATGGCAGAGGTAAGTAAAAGTTCATCAGAAACATCGGTCGGATAATTAGGATTTTCATTGATGTCCAGGAAATTATCACATGCTGATAATAACAGGACTATACTTAATATTATAGATAACTTTTTCATTTTACTATAGTGTTTTTCATTTTAAAAGGTAAAGTCTAATTTAAGTCCATAGGTTCTTACACTTGGAGCACCGTTAAACTCTCCGAACAAACCTTCAATGTCGTTATCCCATGTAGTCGTTTCCGGATCGATGTAGCTGTTTTTTGCGGGAGTCCACAAGAACAGGTTTCTTCCAAAAAGTGAGATATTTGCTGAAGACAGGAATGTACGATTCAGCAACGCATTATTAAACCGGTATGAAAGAGAAACTTCTCTGAGTTTGATAAAAGTTCTGGGTAATATCCGTGTACTTTCAATTGGTTTGTTTGTATTTGCTGAATAGTATTCGTGCCAGTTATCTACCACCGGAGTTGTATTTTCGAGATATCCGGTTACATTTCCTTCTGAATCTTTTACTTCAGTAACTGTGTTCGGAATAATATATGGCCTGCGATCGTTAACGGTAGATTGTTCGTTGTTACCTGACCAAAATGTCGCACCTGCTGTATTGGAATACATCCATCCACCTTTTTGGGCATCGATTAAGAATGAGAACTTAAATCCTTTATATGATAAATTATTGGTAAACGACATCATAAAATCCGGTACCGATGATCCAACCAGTTTCTTTGAACCTTCAACAGGTAATCCGTTGTCACCTACAATAATTTTTCCGTCCGGAGAATATTTATAATCAGGAATGCGGTACATTCCCAACTGTTCGCCGGGGATTGCAACAAATTCAGTTTCGTAAGCGGAATTGATAAGGTACTCAGAAACACCAAGTTCTTCATCTAATTCATCGAGTACCATATTTGATTTATTGTAGAGATAAATAAAGTCCCATGTAAAATCCTGAGTTTTTACTGGAACAACATTTATCATCAGTTCAATACCATCGTTGGTAATTTGTCCGAGGTTGGCAGTAATTTCACGAAAACCTGAAGAAGCCGCGATATTAGCCAACATAATCAAATCGGTTGTTTTTTTGTTATAATAGGAAAAGTCTACACCTAGTCGGTTGGAGAAAAATCTTAAATCTGTACCAATTTCCAGCTCTTTTGAAATTTCAGGTTTAAGATTTGGATTTCCCAAACGGCGGTATTTTTCGTAAGCAGGTACTCCACCAACCGGGTAATTTGTAAAACCAAAACCACCTGCACGCAGAATAGACGGTCTGTAAATTTCCGAAGTCATAAAAGGTGCGGCATCATTTCCGGCAAACGCATAACTGGCTCTGAGTTTTCCATACGAGAGAACATCATTTTTCTCTAACAAATCAGTAAAAATAAAGCCCAACGTTGCTCCCGGATAGAAAAACGAGTTGGCACCGATTGGTAAAGTGGAAGACCAGTCGTTACGAGCCTGCAGATTGAGAAATAAATAGTCGTTAAACTCCAGGCCGATTTGACCAAATACACCAACCAGTCTTCTTTTATACTCGTTGGTATAAACTTCTGCAGAACCGCTGATGTTTCCAACATTATAGTACTCCGGTACCACCAATCCTTTGGATACAATGTTTACCCTTTTAAAAGAGCGTTGGTTAATATTGTTACCAACCAGCACATTGTATTTTAAATTACCTCCTAAAAAATCTACTTCGTTATGGTAGGTTAGTACAATATCACTGTTTAACTGGTTTCTGTATTTTGCTTCTTCTTTAACTGCACCGGCAACATCGTTAATTGTACCTGAGTTGTTTGAACCCGGAGTTACTTTTGCAATTGCACCCTGAACTTTTGAAAACTGAGACAAATTATCCAGACCTCCGGTAAAAGAGAGTTCCAGTCCGGGAGCAAGAACCTGGGTTAGATTCAAATTGCTCATTATCCTGTTTTGGTCTGCAAGTGCACCGGTTTCATTAATAGTGAAATAAGGATTTTGTGCATAACCGTTGTAGTAATTATCAAGGTTATTAAATTTAGATTTGTAATCCCTGTAATCAGGTAAATAATGATTAACAGGTTGATAGAGAATATCCGAGTATATAACTGCTCCGGTACCGGCATCGTCGCCCTGACCGGTAGGAATTGTTTTATGCATTCTGTTAATGTAGGTTACACCGAAGTTGACTTTGGTCTTTTCAGTCCCTCCGTTACCTTTAAAAGTAAGGGTATTGCGATTTAACTGGTCAACAGGTCCGGGAAGAACTCCATCGTTGCTGGAATTGGTTGCTGAAGCATACCATCCCATAACATTGTTACCGCCTGATAATGCAACCGAATTGATTAATGCATAACCATATTCGTAAAAATCCCTAATTCCATTTTCCTTGTAAGAGAATGGAGCAACCTGTTGTTCGTTGTCTACCATGTAACCGGTTGGTCGTACTTTTCCATCCATTACCGGCCCCCAGCTTCCGTTTTCTTTTGAGTCGTAAGTACCGCTCCATCCCTGTCCGAATTTGTCCTGAAAGTAAGGAAGCCTTCCGACATCAGTAAAGGCAGACGAACTTGAAACACTAACAAGCAAATCTTTGTTTTTTGCTCCTTTTTTGGTGGTAATCATAATTACACCATTGGCAGCGCGTGATCCGTACAGGTTTGATGCCGCAGCACCTTTTAATACAGAAATGGTTTCAATATCAGCCGGATTGATATCGGATGCAGAGTTTCCGAAATCGACCTTAGCATTTACATTCATTGAATTTTCCGTAGCATTACCGCTTGAATAAGAGTTGTTGATTGGGACTCCATCCACGACATAAAGTGGCTGGTTACTTCCGGTTATCGAAGAAAGACCCCGAACAATTACACGGGTAGATGCACCCGGGGCACCTGAACCTGCGGAAATAGAAACTCCTGCAACTTTTCCCTGTAAAGCTTTTGTTGCATCGTCATTTCCAACATTACCAAAATCTTCTCCGCTAAATTCACTGACTGAATATCCCAATGCTTTCTTGTCTCTTTCGATACCCATTGCGGTTACAACAACTTCTTCTACACCTATGGTTTCCGATTCAAGTACAACATTGTATACCGATTCAGTAGTTAAAGGTACTTCTTTGGTTTTCATTCCTACAAAAGAGAAAACCAAAACCTGGTCATCGGGAACTGTTAAAGAAAAATTCCCATTTGCATCTGTAATGGTTCCGGTGGTTGTTCCTTTGATAACAACCGAAACTCCCGGAATAGGTACACCATCATCTAACGATGTTACTTTTCCTGTAATTTGCCTGGTTTGGGCTAATATTGAACTTATCCCAAAACACAAGACCATTACTAATAGCAATAGTTTTTTCATAGATAAAATTTTATAATTAATACTAAAAGGTCACGAGTCCCTTCTTTGGTTTTTATACATTAAAAAACTCCCGCCGGGGAAACGGGAGTTCAATACCTGTCAGCCGATCAGATATTTAGCACTTTAACATTTTTTGCTGTTTAACTATTTCTATGTAGAGTCAGAAGTGCCTTGATTTAGTAATTTATATTCCGTTTGTTCCCCGATGTATAATGTTTTCCCCGCTTGTTTTTATTTTTTGTTTCAAATGTTTGAATACCTGATTTTAAAGCAATTAAAACTGGATTAGGATTGATTTTAGACATACCATTCCTAACAGATTGATTAATTGTTTTTCAGTCTTTGAATCAAACATAAGTAATAATCAATCTCGTGGAAATTATTATCAATCAATGACAGGGTTACGATTACAAATGACATTTGTCAGTATACAAAACCATTTATAGATAGAAAGTTGATGTTGGTAGATTAAAAAGTGTTGGTGGCTGATGTGGTAGATTTTAATTTCTTTGATTAAGAAATTTTATGACATAAAACTTATGTGAAAAATTTTAGAAAGAGATATAACAATCCTGTTAATGTATGTGGTTTTAGGAAAATATTGGTTTAGATAGAGGATTTGTTATTTAATCATTTTTTTTAGAAGCAGTTTTATTTAAACTATGCCGCTGTTCCGGCGAATGCTTCTGAAATAATTTTGGGATAAATGTGTTTAAAGTTAGCATTGCACCAATCATGCAATTCCTGAACCTGTTCATCATCTAACCAATCGATACATTTGTTTAACTCTTTTTTAAACAAGTAACTGCTAAAGCTTACTTTGGGTAATAAAATTTTTGCGTATTCTAACATCGTTTTGTGTTTTAGGTATTAAAAAATACAGGTTTGTTTTTAACTTGATAAAGAACATTTTATGGTTGCTTTAACAAGATGTAAAGTTTTTTATTACATCTGGTATACCAAATTTCGTAAGATTCATATTATCAGCAACATAACATGTAGCCCTCAAATAAATCTTGCCCCGATATGGGACATTTATTCTCTTAGAATATTTTTTTGTTAATTAGAAATGAGAGGATAAACTACAGTAAATAAGATATTTGAGAGAGAAAAAAAACGGGTAATTTATAGGATTGGGGAAATAAAAAAGGCGGGAGAAAAACCCGCCAAGTGTATTTTATGCAGCTTTTCCTGCAAATGCTTCCGAGAGTACATCAGGGTACAACTCTTTAAAATTTTTGTTACACCATTCAAATAACTCAAGAATCTGATCATCCTCAAGCCAACTTATGCATTTATTTAACTCTTTTTTAAATAAGTCTTTGCTGAAACTTACCTTTGGTAAAATAACTTTTGCATACTCCAACATATCTTTAACATTTTAGTGGTTACGCATTCAATATAGCACCTTACAGGCTATTGAAATATGTTTTAAAATACTATTTAACACATATTAACCATGCGAGTTGAAACGATGATTTTTATACCCTTGATATTTTGAGACTTACAATTTAAAATGTTAAATATGTTTCAAAACAGCAGAAAATTGTGAACTTTTCAGGCAATAAAATCTTTTGATTTTTATTTAGCTGGATATCAGATTTTTAATAAATTCTTGAATGGAATCAGCAATATTATTTTCAGAATTTAAGGCTTTTACAAAGGCGCTTCCAACAATAGCACCACTGGCATATTTACAGGCATTTTTAAAAGTTGCATTATCTGAAATTCCAAAGCCGATTAATCTTGGATTATTCAGATTCATTTCATTCACCCTTTCAAAATACTCCTTCTTAAAATCCTCTACTTTTTTACCTGCTCCGGTTGTGGATGCCGAAGAAACCATGTAAATAAAACCTGAACTTGCTTTATCTATTTGTTTTATTCTGGCAACTGAAGTTTGAGGGGTAATCAATAGAATATTATGTAATTTGTATTTTTCGAAAACAGATTTAAATTCGGACTCATATTCATCCAGGGGCAAGTCCGGAAGTATGGTGCCATCTATTCCAATTTCGGCACATTTAACGCAAAATTTTTCAACGCCATATTGATATACAGGATTTAAATAACCCATTAAAATCAACGGGATATTTACAGTTTTTCTGATGTCTTTGAGTTGCTCAAATAGTAAATTGAGGTTCATTCCGTTTTTTAAAGCTATTTCACTGCTTTTTTGAATTGTTGGTCCATCGGCTGTTGGATCTGAAAAAGGCATTCCAATTTCTATAAGGTCAACTCCATTTTTTTCAAGTTGCTGAATAATTTTGACTGTGTCATTCAGTTTCGGATATCCGGCGGTAAAGTACACCGAAAATATGTTATGCTTCTTTTCTTCGAAAAGTTTGTTGATACGATTTTTCATTTTGCTAATTTCATTAATATTTTCAATACCCCCCGTTCCGTTTCGGTATCTCCTTCGGAGCTTCCGACCTCCACTGTCCCCCTTAATTAAGTGGGACAATTGAAGCCGCTGACCCTATTTTAGGGCAAGGTGGAAATAGGGGGTATTTACATTAATATCCAAAATAATTTAAATAAGTTTCCATATCCTTATTGCCACTTCCAGAAAGATTGATAACAGTTATATCTTCCGGATTCATTTCAATTTTATCGAGAGCAGCCAGAGCATGTGCCGATTCCAGGGCCGGAATAATTCCTTCTTTTTGCGTAAGTAAAAGAACAGCCTGCAGAACTTCTTCGTCGGTGGCAGCAAGGAATTTTGCCCTGCCTGTTTTATACAAATGTGCATGTAACGGACCAATTCCAGGATAATCCAGTCCTGCAGAAATGGAATAGGGCTCTGTAATCTGTCCGTCTTTATTTTGCATCAACATAGTGAGACTGGCATGTAAAACTCCGGGAGAACCAACAGTAAGTGTGGCTGCCGTTTCGTTGGTGTTTATTCCCTTTCCTGCGGCTTCAACACCAATTAGTTCTACCTGTTCATTATCTAAATAATGATAAAAAGCTCCGGCAGCATTACTCCCGCCACCAACACATGCTATGATACGGGTTGGATTTTCCAATCCGGTTTGTGTTTTTAGTTGTTTTTTCATTTCTGCACTTATAACCGACTGGAAACGAGCAACCATATCGGGGTAGGGATGAGGACCGACTACTGAACCTATAATATAGTGTGTATCTTCAGGATTATTTATCCAATCGCGCATGGCTTCATTAGTTGCATCTTTCAGCGTTTTATTACCACTATGAACCGGGATAACTTCTGCTCCCAGCATTTTCATTTTCTTAACGTTGGGTGCCTGTCGTGACACATCGAGTGCTCCCATATAGACCACACATTTTATGCCTTTTAAAGCACATACAGTTGCGGTAGCTACTCCATGCTGACCTGCTCCGGTTTCTGCAATAATTCTTGTCTTTCCCAGTTTTTGTGCCAGTAAAATTTGCCCGATTGTGTTATTCAATTTATGTGAACCAGTATGATTTAGGTCTTCACGTTTTAAATAGATTTTTGTACCGTAATGCTCCGATAAACGATTTGCATGGTATAAAGGAGACGGCCTCCCGACATAGTTTTTTAAAAGCTGGTCAAATTCTTGTGTAAAACTTTCCGATTCGATTATTTCAAGATACCGGCGTTTTAATTCGTCGATGTTGGTGTACATCATTTCCGGAATCCAGGCACCGCCAAATTCTCCGTAATATCCTTTTTCGTTAACTTGGTATTTCATTGTCTTTTCTTATCCTATTAATTCTTTAACCCCCTGTCTCTCCTTCGTCGCTCCTGTCCCCCTATAGGGGGACAATTGAAGAAATGAGACGGCTTGACCGTTTCATTTACGAAATAGGGGGTGCTCATTTTTTTAATTCCTTTATAAACTCCTTTAGTTTCTCTAAATTCTTTAATCCCGGTTCATCTTCAAAACCGCTGTTTAAATCGACCCCAGCCAGTTTTGGATGTTTTATTTCCAGAATACTTTTTACATCATTCGGTCCAATGCCGCCACTTAAAAAGAATGGTGTTATTCCTTTATATTTTTCCAGAATTTCCCAGTTAAATTTTTTGCCTGAACCCCCGTGTTGTTTTGTTTTTGTATCAAATAAAACATAGTCAACAACACCTTCATACGGAATGGTTTTTTCAAAATCAAAATTCTCAACTATCGGAAAGGCTTTGATTATTTTTAAACCCTGATTTTTCAATAACTGACATGTTTTTGGATTTTCGTTTCCGTGTAACTGAATAAAACCAAGTCTAAATTTTTTAGCAAGTTGTAAAATTTTAAAAGCATTCTCATCTACAAAAACACCTACATTTTTCTTGTTGGATTGAAATAAATCTGATTCAGGATTGTCCCCAACATATCGTTTTGAAGGAGCATAAAAAATGAAACCCAACAAATCAATCCCGAGTGCTTCAACAGCTTCCCGATTTTGGGTGAATTTCATTCCACAAACTTTTATTAATAGTTTTTTCATTTCGATGTTCGATTCTTTTTTCATGATTTTTGTTTACCGGTACAACAAAAATACACGCTATAAGTGTTATCAATAAATACTTTTATCCCCATCTTAAAAGGTGGAGTAATTTACAATTGTTTAATCAGCTTCTTACATGCTTCTCCCGGATTATCATTCTTCATAAAAGATTCGCCAATTAAAAATCCCTTAAATCCATGTTTACGTAAATATCTTATTTCATCAGCTCCGGCCAATCCGCTTTCCGAAATTTTTACAAACTTATCCGGAATCAATTTTGAAAGGGAAACAGAAGTTTCTACATCCACTTCAAAAGTTTTAAGATTACGGTTGTTTACTCCAACAATATCAACATAATCGTTAACCACTTCCAGTTCCTTACTATTATGAATTTCCATTAATACATCCAGTCCCAGTTCTTTGGCTTTCTTTGCCAGTTGAAGTGCTTTTTCCTGAGATAAACAAGCTGCTATGAGTAAAATCACATCCGCTCCGTAGGCTTTGGCTTCCACTATTTGATATTCGTCAATCATAAAATCCTTACGCAGGATAGGAATATCGGGATTGGTTTCACGTGCTTTAACCAGATTCGCCAATGTTCCGCCAAAATATTCATAATCGGTTAAAACAGAAAGACAGGAAGCACCGGCATCGACGTATGCTTTTGTAACTTCTTCAACTTTTACCCTGAAATTTATTTCACCCTTTGAAGGAGATTTTTGTTTGAACTCAGCAATTATACCACTGACATTTTCTTTTAATAAATTCTCTTTTAGTGAAATACATTTCCTGTTGAAAAGTGGATAGTCTTTCAGTTTTTCAACATTCACAACCTTTTTTTGGTTGGCAACTTCTGCTTTTTTTGTTTCTATTATTTTATCGAGTATGTTCATATGTTAAAATTCCAAAATGTCAATTATCAAATTTCAAATAAGACCCAATTTGGAAATTTGGATTTTGAAAATTGATATTTATTTGAGTTTTGTTTTTTGAGATTTGAATTTTTAAGTTGTTATTGCTTCTAATTTCCTCAATGCACTTCCGCTTTCCAACGATTCTCTTGCCATCCCAACACATTCTATCAAATTTTTATCTGAATGAACCAACTGCAATCCCAAAGCGGCATTGGCTATTACCGCATTGTTTTGTTCGGGTGTTCCTTTATTTTCCAGAATATTCATAAAGATTTTGGCAGCTTCTTCGATAGTTTCTCCACCAAACAATTTTTCAGGAGCAATTTTTTCCATACCAAAATCAGACGGAGAAAGTATCCTTTCTGTATTTTTTAAAGCAATATGTGCGTTATCGGTTAATGATACCTCATCGTAACCATCTGTACTATTTACTATTACAAAATTAATGTCCAGTGTTTCGTAAACTTTTTTGTAATGATTAAAATTAACCTCATTATTCACGCCAAGCACCTGAAATTTTGGAGATGAAGGATTAATCATAGGTCCCAGAATATTAAAAAATGTTTGAACTTTTAAAGCCCTGCGAACCGGTGCTATATGTTTCATAGCCGGATGGAAAAGTGGGGCATGTAAAAAACAAAAATTTCCTTTCAGTAAATCCTCTTTTAGCCTGTTAATATGGTTGCTGAATTTATATCCCAGGTATTCAAGTACATTTGAAGAGCCACTGGTAGAACTTGCTGCGTAATTACCATGCTTGGTTACATTTATTCCTGTTCCTGCAATCAGAAAACAGGCCAGTGTGGAGATATTAAAAGTATTTTTTCCATCGCCACCGGTTCCTACAACATCTATCCCGTTAAATTCTGAAAGATCGGTTGTTAAACTTAATTCGTCCATAGCATCGCGAAAACCAGCCAATTCTTCTGATGCAACAGGCCTCATGCGAAAAACAGTAAGAAAAGATGCAAACTCTGCATCACTGTGTTTTCCTTGCCCAACTTCAAACAAACTTTGTTTTGCCTGCTCACGGGTAAGATTTTTACCGGTGAAAAGATATTCAAGTAATTCCTTCATTTTAGTTTTGTTTAGTCGGGTTTAACCAGTTTTGAATTATTTGTTCGCCTAAAGGTGTTAACACCGATTCCGGATGAAATTGTACACTTTGAATATCATACTCGTTATGTTGCATCGACATTATCATTCCTTCCTCATCGTAACTTGTTACCTCGAAACATTCAGGAAGATTTTCCTTTTCAACAATCCATGAATGGTATCTTCCAACTTCAAAAGTTTTAGGTAAATTTTTAAAAAGGACAGACTTATTTTCAGTTTGTTCCACCGGAGTGGCAATGCCATGCAGTACTTTATTCATATTATGAAGTTTTCCCCCAAAAGCTTCTCCAATTGCCTGATGTCCTAAACAAACCCCAAGCATACTTTTTTGTGGCCCATACATTTTAATAATGTCAAGCAATAACCCTGCTTCTTCCGGAATTCCGGGGCCGGGAGAGAGAACAATCTTGTCGTATTTTTCAATTTCTTTAAGTGAAATTTCATCATTTCGAAACACGTCAACCTGTTTGCCCGAAATTTTTTTAATGGCATGTACAAGGTTATAAGTGAATGAATCGTAATTGTCGATAACTAATATTTTCATGATATAAAGTCGGAAGTCAGAAGTCGGAAGTCAGAAGTAATTCTTCTTATTCGAAATTCGTATTCCATTTTTAGTTGTTTTTTTTATTGAATTACAGAAAACTGCTACTGAGACTGTTAACTAATCTCTTTAGCCATTTCAATTGCTTTTTTCAAAGCTGCTAATTTATTATTTACTTCCTGAAGTTCACTTTCTTCTTTCGAATCAGCAACAATTCCGGCACCGGCCTGGTAATACAATTTGTTATTTTTGCTCAAAAACGATCGAATCATAATAGCATGGTTTACGGTTCTGTCGAAACCAAGATAACCTATACATCCACCATAATAACCACGGTTTTGATTCTCGTATTTATCAATCAGTTCCATGGCTTTATATTTAGGCGCACCTGAAAGTGTTCCGGCAGGAAAAGTTTCCCCCAATACTTTTATCAGGTTTGTGTTGTCGTTTATCTCACCCGATACCTGCGAAACCAAATGAATAACATGTGAAAAAAATTGTACCTCCCGATAGGTCTCAACAATTACATTTTCTGCATTACGACTAAGATCATTTCTGGCTAAATCAACCAGCATTACATGTTCTGCATTTTCTTTGGGATCTTTACTTAACTGTTCGGCCAGTTCACGATCCTGTTCATCGTTACCTGTACGTTTAAATGTTCCTGCAATGGGATGAATGTACGCCTTATTCTCTTTTATTCGGATCTCAGCTTCCGGACTGGACCCGAAAATGCGGTAATTCCCATAATCAAAATAAAACAAATAAGGCGATGGATTGACAGAACGCAATGCACGGTAAACATTAAAATCGTCACCTTCATATTCCTGAGAAAACTGCCTGCTGAGTACAATTTGGAAAACATCACCACGGTAACAATGTTCTTTTCCTTTTGTTACCATAAATTTATATTCTTCATCGGAAATGTTGGATGCTTCTTTACCGGTTAATTGAAATTTGCCGGTTGAAAAATTCAGATTAACCAAAAGATGATGAACATAGTCCATTTGCGACTGCTCTCCTTCCAACAGGTTTTCAACCATGTGAATGATATTTTTATGATGGTCGATGGCAACCACATACTTGTAAAAACAGTATTTTACCTCAGGGATTTTGTATTCTTCTTTGGACTCATTTTTAAATCGAATACTTTCAAAATGTTGAATCGCATCGAAGTTTACATAGCCAAACAAGCCGTTTGCCGGAAGTTCAATTTCATCAGTTTCGACATTAAAAGTTTTAAAAAAGGAATCGAGTTCATCGTGTAAAATTCTGTCTTTTGCGAGTGAAAATTTTTCTTTTTCTTTTCCGGGCAGGTCCTTTTCAACCTGACCATCGCTTACTTTAAAACAGGCCATCGGACTAAATGCGATAAATGAATATGCATTTTCGTTGCCATGGTAATCCGAACTTTCAAGGAGAATGGATTTCGGATAAAGTGTTCGCAGTCGAAGATAAATACTAACCGGGGTTACCGTATCGGCGAGTATTTTTCTGACAACTGGTTTAAATTTTAGTTTTTCCATAATAATTCCAGCCCCCCTCAATTCCCCCAAGGGGGGAGGTTAGGCTATCTATTTTTTAGTTAATATTTTCTTTTTTCATGTTCATTCTTTTATTCTTTTTCCTTCTCCTTTGGACAGGGTAAGGGAGAGGCTCCTAAAACCAGAAACGGCTCATCGCGAATTTCGATGAGCCGTTTCTATGGTTTTAACAATGGCGTTTCTTCTCTTCACGAATTTTGCAAAAAGTTGTAACGCCACCACCAAATGTTATTTAATCCTGTCATTGTAAATCTCTGTTAACAAAAAAAACCTGCTTTCTAATGTTAGAAGCAGGCCTTCAATATCTTTTAAAAAATACCAATATGGCTCTTTAACTTCTAACTTACGCAAGAAGACCCCACCACGGAAGCCATATTGTATTTATATTTTTAATCATACTTTTTTGTAATCTTTTGCAAAGATGAACTTTTTTCAGGAAAAACAAAATAAATCTGATTTTGTTTTTTGTTAAACTAAAAAAATAACATCAGATTATTGTGCCAGGGTGAATCTGAAACTTACCCCAATATTAGTATTGGCTGTTGGGAAAGAAAGTGATGTAAACGGAGTATTTATAATTTTATCAAAGAAAACTCTCATTTGAAAACGGTCACTTAACATATAGTCTGCATATGTTTTTATGGTAAAAGAACTTTGTCCGGCTGTGAGCTGATCTTTATCTTCATCCAACTGACGAAGAATGGTTAAATTTTTTCTGTAAGAAAAATCCAAACGGATATTCAGATCGTTTGAATAAGCTTGTTGTGAACGTTTTGTCTTTATTATTAAATCCATTTGTGTAAACCGATATCCTACACCCACGGTATATTCGTTACTAAAGGATTCAGTAAGCTGGCTGTTTGCAAATGCCAGTTGTAAACTCCGCGAACGTTTAATTTCCCCGCGGGTAGTAAGGTCGCCCATCCACATAATATCAACATTAATTAAGGGACTGAATGCTTCCATAATATTTACCGAATTAAAATCGTATGCCGAAATAAAATTATTAGCAATATCGCGGATGTAAGTAAATCCATCGTCTTCGGCCATATAATTCAGGTTAGAAATAAACGAACCAACATTATAGCTTGAGCGATACGTATGTGTGAAATTCAATGATCGGATATATTTGTTTAGCCACGGTATTTTTGAAACCATACCTTCGTATCTGATACTCCAGTTGGGCCTCATATATTTTATTGAAGGGAACATTCCAAGAGAAACTTTCTCCGGAGATTTGTTTTGATATGCTGCTAAAAAGGCAGGAACAAGAACCTCGGCAGAACTTGGACCATAACCGTCAGGATATTCGGGATGATCGGGATTAGGATTGTTTGGATCGTAGCCCCAGCCATTATCCAGAGGACGTTGTTGTGCCAGGCGGTGAGCAATAATTGGCCGGTATTCTTTTAAATTTTCAAAGGGCTCGGAACGATAATCGTTTCCTTTTCCCATTGATGAAAATGCAGTTCCCCAGGTAATGGTTGACATACTGAAGTTTCCTGACTCTGTAGAACTGTTGGTATTAAAATTACCGGTTGAATAGTCGTAATTTATAAATTCTGTAGTGTTTAGTGCATACGCCCTGTTGGAAGTTAAATCTATCTTCAAATCGGGAAGTGGTTCAATTGTTGCCCTGAAACTGATATTTTCTTTTTTTGTAAATAAATACGGTGAATTTAAGGTTGAGTCATTGGTTATCCAACCGTTTGAAGCTGCTTTCATAGCGAAATTCCTGTCTTGCCAACCCATTAAGAACGGGAATCCCGGAGCATAGCTTGATGCGGCAGTGTATCCAAAAGTCGGATCGGGATTGTATTTTCCACCACCAAAAACAGTAGGTTCAGGCAAATATCCGGGTAAAACAGTTCCGCCGTTTAAGCTGTATGTGGCCTGTATATTCTGCACTCCAATTAAAATTCGGGTAGTAACATCCAGTAAATCCTTTAAAAATGATTG
Organism: uncultured Prolixibacteraceae bacterium; assembly: GCA_913063265.1. GTDB lineage: Bacteria > Bacteroidota > Bacteroidia > Bacteroidales > Prolixibacteraceae > Draconibacterium. Next base: position 61,099 of record CAJXZG010000011.1, read on the forward strand.
GTCTCCGGGCTTTCCTGTAACTGTTAACATGGCTTGCGATGCACTTTCCAACGGAGTTATTTCTATCTTATTGGCATCTATAGGATCAACCTTAATCGGAATTACTTTACCCTGTACTCCTGTAACCACCACTTTAATTTTTTTTGTGTTAAGTCTGTGAGTAACTTCCTGTGCTACGTTGGCTTCCAATTTTATATTATTGGTGTAGGTTTCTTCTTGTTTTTTGGTGGTTTGAGAATTCTGTTGATTTCCTCTTGAACCTCCCTGCTGACGATTCAGGCTGCCTCTTGACCGACCTGTTCTTCTGAATTTGGCATTTACTTCTTTAAAATAAGGAACTTTATCATACAAACTTCTAAGGGTAACATTTCCGTTAAATTGCCAGTTTTGAGAATTCTGTATTCGGTTACCCAGTCGAATTGTGTCGGCAGTAATTGGTCCGGCAAGCCAATTGTATGTACCCTGGTAACGAACGCTGGCAGTTATAAAACTTAATGCTCTTATTTGGTTCAATGGCACCTGGTATGATACATTTACATTATGATCGTACATGGTGGGCCTGCCTAAATTGTACAGGTTATTTAAAATTGAGTCTTTTTTCCACTGATAGTCATCATCCCGTTTATTAATTCTGCCTTCCGGTTCATCTATTCTGTTTGTCCCCCGCGAAGAAAAATCAAATTTTAAAGAGCGTGTAAAATCCCAACGCAGATCAAAGAATCGGTTCCATAAGAAATCTTTTTCATAAGTTGCAGGAAGTGCAAAATCAGGATTTGTTATGTTTCTTGTTTTTCTTTCGTTGTATCTTCGGTACAGATCGGTTCTGAATGAAATTTGACTTGGAAGCGGGTAAAAGTTGAAAGCACCGATAAGTTTTTGCGGACCTTTCTGTAAGAAGGAAACTTTACTAAAAGGTTGAATTAATTTTGGACGACTGCTAAAATTGTACGAAAACATTGCGCGGTGTTGTTTGTCACCATTGATTTCTGTATTTACATCTCGTCGTTTTGTTTCGTTATACGAATAAGTAACCGCGAAATTCTCAGGGTCCCACAGGTTGGCCTTCTCTTTATTTCTTTGAGGTTCAACCTTAACATTGGTAAGGTTTATACTTTTTCGGGTTACCAAATCCTGCGAGATATACAAAATTGAATCCTTTTCCTGTTTTGTATCTGCATGTTTTAACGACTCTTTTAATTCGATATCCGGTTTAACCGGGTCATATTTCGGATTAATGGCACTGCGTGAATATCCATAATAAAAAGGTAGTCTAACACCAAACTTTTCAGGAAAAAAACGACCAAAATCCAATGATGCCGCAACATCAAATTCCCGGTTGTCATCCAGCTGCCGGCTGTTTATATTTTGATTAATACTTCCATAACCCGAGGAAGATGTACGGCCGGCTAAAGTAACATTACCTAAATCTGCAAGTCGGGTTGAAAGTCTTGCATTTGATGCCCAACCTCCACGGTTATCTGTGTCCGACAAGCGCAACTCATTTACCCACACTTCAACAGATTTTGGCCCTGTGTTTAATTGTCCTTTTTTATTCCTGATACCCATCATCATTACCTGTACATTACCCAGGTTAGGACTACCCTTAATCTTTACTTTATTTTTGTTTTTATTCCAACCTTCATGAACTACTTCATAAACATCCTGTATTGTAATGTTGGAATTGGAATTTCTTAGTTCGTCATCACGGGCAAGTTTTACATCGGTAAATAATTCCAGCGGGACGTTAATTCTGTTTTCATCTGGCCATACAATATATCTGTCGCTTTCAATATCTCCATTGTACCTGCCATAGGGAGTAAGTTTCAGGGGTAATTCGTATTCGTAATAGTTAAAATTATAATCGGAACCCATACGTACAAAGAAATACAATTCATCATCCTTAAGGGGATATTCTTCTATTTGCTCGGCGTGAACTTCCATTTTCATGGTTCGATATCTTCTGAAATCCATGTTAATGGTTTTGTAAGCAGCACGGGCATCTCCCTGTTCGATTTCAGCCACTTTGATTACCATCGATTGCTCGTTTAACTGTTGCAACTGTGGATTTGCGGGGTCAATGGTTCTTGAAATTCCGGGAGGCAATATATAGTTTATCGGAACACGGCTGCCGTTTTCTTCGATACTCACAGCCGAAACATTTAACTGTCCGTTTGGTGATACTACATCCGGATCCCCAATATGGCGGGTATAATTTCTCCAATCGGCACGTACCAAATCGAGTTCGGCAAAACGAAGAAAAGTAGAGTCTTTAAATCCGCGCATGAACATACGTAAAAAGCGAATCGATTTAAAATCATTGATATTACCCACAATCCTGTCAGGATCACGAACAGGTACTTTAAACTGGTACCAGTTTACTTCTTCAATTTTTCCGTTTTTAAGCTGAACTTTACTTCTTTTTATATCATTAATAAAATTCTGGCCTAAAACCATATCATTTTTTCGAATACTGATTTTGTACTGGTAATAACGCTCATATTCGTTTAGTGTGTTATCACCGTTAATATCTTCCACATCAGGAATTGTAGATGCTGATGTTGGATAACTTTCAGGAGACATTTCTGAAGTTGGTGAGTTACCATCCGGGCCGTTAAATTTTTTGTAACGCTCTAAAATCGAAAGTTCCTGTTGGTCGTAATCCGAACCCCTGTAATAGTGGTAATTATCTGATGCCGGGTCTTCAACCATTCTGTTATAAACTTCCTGGTTAACTATTGAACTTAAGTTTTGCAGGAAACGCTCAAAATAAGAGCGCTCATCATCATCATTCAAACCATCAAATCCCAGGTCCTGGTAAATTCTTGAATTTGGATCATTATCGAAGGCATTTACCAGTGATTGTAATTTGGAAACCCGTCCCCAAACTGTTGAATCCACATCGTCAAGAGTGCCATCAACAGGAAGTCCGTTTTCAAAAGATTTTCGGGAATCTTTTAATACATCTTCCGAAACATCACCAAGGTTAAAAAATAAATCACCACCATCGTGCATTCCCATCGAATCGTAAACAAACGGATCCAACAACCAGAATTCAATATGTTCGATGTTTGAGGTTTCAAAATCACTGGTTTCAATTTTACGCATAATACCACCCCATCTGGTTTCAGGCAAACGTAAAGAACCATCAGGATTAACACCTGCAGCAAACGAACTATTTCCGGTATCGAAGTTGTATTGTCCTCTTTCTTTTGGATAAAAAGCCAGATCGAAAACCGGAATATTTGTTGGTTGTCCCGGTGGAGATTCTTTGGCAGGGAAAATCTCTTTTTCAAAAACCTCGCGCATAAAATGGTTCGATTGCATGTCGAGGTTGTTTTTGATATGATTTGGTGTTAACGAGTTATTTCTCAAAAACAAAGGATCTATCGTATACCATGCCAGTTTTGCACGGTTCATGCCATAGTCGAGTTGGTTGGTTAAGCCACCTTCAGGAAATAAGTCGTTCTGAAACTGGGGAGTACTTGCCATAACCCACGATTGGCGTGCTTTTAGAGAGATTGTGGTTTTTGTACCCTCAAAATCATCAATGTAAACTGTTCCGCTTTCGCTTATTTGACGTGATGTACCCGGAATTAACTGGGCTATTTCAGCTTCAAAATTTATCGAAGAGGGTGTATTTGTGGTTATGAACGGAAGTGCATCAACTGCTTTTGTCAGAAGCATACTTTCGGTTGAATAGCGAAGATCCATACCAAGCATAAGGTTTGAAATCGGGTCGGCGCCATAATTAACTTTTTCTGTTAATGGCCTTTCATTGGCGTAAAGCAAGGTAGCTCCCATATTGAAATTATCGGAAAAAGCATAGTTGGCATAAGCTCCCATGAGTGTTTTACGCTGCATGCTAAACATATCCTCACTTTCAGTAGAAACTGAAATAGGTGTTTGGGCTTCGAGCAAAGCCTGGTTTATAATTTTCACCCTACCCAATGTATAATCAACCGTGTAATCAACATTTTCAATCAGTTCTCTTCCGGCAGCAGTAACTTTTACAGAACCCTGTGTAAGGTTTAAAGTATTCAGCATGATTTCGGAACTTGAACCTCCTTTATAATTACCAACTAACCTGAATTTGTTATGCTCGGCATCTTGTTGTGCATAAGTCCTTGTAGAATCGTATAAGGATTGAAATGTATATTTTTCAATTAAAGCAGGATCCTGAATGGAATCGGCAAGGTGTTTACCAAAGGGTTCAAGCACAGGGAAAATAATTCGTCCGTTATTTGATTGTACGGTAATGCCTTCCACATAATCAAAAACCCCGTCTTTATATGGATCGAGTTGTTTGTTCAACTTATCCAGATTCATTACTTCCAAAAGAATGTGTCCGTTTATTCTTCCTTCAGGAATGTAATTGATATGCGTTCCCGTCGAGTCGTTCATATAAACGATATTCAGTTCGAAACCATCGCTGGTAAGCTGGTAAGCATTCAGGTTATAAATGTTTTTCATCATCAGCTTCCAGGTGGGAAGTTTTGGAGTAAGGTTGGTTCCTTTTAACAATTTTACCAGTAAAGTTTGAGGCATTGAAACTCCATCTGTAGAAAATTCACCTACCTGATAAGTTGCCCCGCCTGAAGTATAGTTATATGCAACAGCTAAAACCTCATCGGTATTTAAGGCTGAGTTAAGAGATATATAACCTAATTTTTCGTTTACGGTATATTCCGATGGATTTAATTTTCTGGCCTGCTCGATTTTTTCGTAATCACGCCCACCCAAAAACCGGTCTCCAAACTGTGCCATAACCGCTGTAATATTTTCTATATATCGCACATCACTATATGTATTCGACATACTGAAATACAAACCATTGGCATCGTTAAAAGGGTAAATGCTTTGTGGATAAGGCAATCCCGGTGTTTCCTGGAATTCAGGTATATTGTTATATATATTGGGATCATGTTCGGCAAGATCCTGTAAGGCCAGAAGGTTTCTTGCTTCGGTAAAATTATTGGATTTATTGGTTACCCATATTTCAATTTTATTTATACTGATTGGTGTTAACGGAGTAGCAGTATTTTGAAGCCATTTGTCGTAGTTTTCGCGAAAATAGTGAGAGAGGAAAAAGTGTCTGTTGGCATCGTAATTTTCTGCAGAAAAGTCAAAATTGGTAACCTGTGCTCCTCCTTCTGTTTCCACCATTTGCGATTCTCCCTTTTGTTGAGAAAAAATTGTGGTTAACGAAAGTTTTCCAAACTGCATTTCAGCTTTAACACCAAAAAGGTTAGAAGCACCTGTAATTAACGATCCGTTAAGTGGCAGAGAAACATTACCTGCTTCAATTCTTTTGATAATTTCATCTTCTTCACCCGTATATTCCAGGTTCATTTTATTCTCATAATCAAAAGAAGCTTCAGTATTATAGTTTACCCTCATGTTGAGTTTTGTACCAATCTGACCCGTTACGTTCATTTGAATTTTTTCATCAAAATCGAAAGTCGGTACTTTTCTCAGACGTTCAGGAATTGAGGGGTTTTCCGTGGCATTCATCTGGTACCCGAAACTAACTTCCACATATCCCTGCGGGACAATATTTACTGTATTTCCACCAAAAATCCGGTTAAAAGATTCACCACCGATAGTCAGCTCAGGGATTAAAGATCTTCTTTCGTCTTCCGCCTGAATTTGTGCCCTCTGTTTCCAGTAATTCTGGATAGACCGTTCAAAGTCATAATCAATGTAATCTTCCAGCGACATGGTTTGCGGAAGCCTGTAATTTAAATCACCTACTTTTTCGTAAAACACATACTGGCCGGTTACCGGGTCATATTCAACTTCGTATGTAATATTGCTGGGTTTATTTAGAAAAAGTTTCAGGGAATCGGTTTCGGAAGTGCCAAAGGCCGGTTGATCTTTAAAGGGGAAAGGAAGTGGACCGACAGTATCTGTATTAACGGTGTCCTGTACCTGAGGATAGATATAATAAGGTTCGCCCACATTTTTTACAGCATTACCGGGTCTGGCAATTAAAGTAAAAAATGTAAGTAATAAAAAGATGTATATATTATTATACCCTCGGTTTAGTCCCATTACCGTTTATAACCTTTTTAGTGCTAGTTTAATCACATCTTCAACGGTTGCTTGCGGTTGCTCTTTCAATATTCCCGATATCACCTTCTCTGCATCTTTCTTCCCGAATCCGAGCATGACTAATGCTGATAACGATTCATTCAGGATTGTATTGTCTGCTAAAGGCAAAATTTGGTCACTTTCGTACAATTTTCCGAGTTTATCTTTTAAATCGATAATGATACGTTGGGCAGTTTTTGCACCTATTCCTTTAACTCCTTTTAAAACAGCTACATTTTCGGTGGCAACTGCATTGGCAATTTCTTCAGGTGTTAAAGAAGAAAGCATCATAATTGCCGTAGTTGAGCCAACACCATTTACTGAAATCAGGTTACGGAATAAGTCACGTTCAGCTTTATCCTCAAAACCATATAACAGATGTGCATCATCACGCACAATTTGATGTAATAGCAGCATGCCCTCTTTTTTCCCGTTTAGCTTGCTGTAGGTGTTAAGCGAAACATTTATAAAATATCCAATTTCGCCGGCTTCAATAACAATATTTGCCGGATTGCATTCAATAATTTTACCCCGGATATATTCGTACATTTTATATTGCTTAGTTAAATTTCGTCAGAATCTTTCTCCAAATTCACACTTTCGTCTACCTGATTCGGGCTAATATTGTAAGATTTCAGGGGATTTTTACTTATCTCTTCAAAAGTTTGCCTGTTTTTAAAAATGTCAACAGCCAGATACATAGCTTGTCTGAAAGACACCGGAGATGCTTTATCTTCGCCAGCCAGAGAATAAGCTGTTCCATGAGCCGGAGATGTTCTAATAATCGGTAAGCCTGCGGTATAATTTACTCCCTGTTCAAAAGATGCCAGCTTAAAGGGAATTAATCCCTGATCGTGGTACATGGCAAGAATTGCATCAAATTTTCTGTAATCCTGCGAGCCAAAAAATCCATCAGCAGGATAAGGTCCCAAAGCAATTATACCTTCTTTTTTTGCCTGAATGATGGCAGGAAGAATTACTTCATTTTCCTCTTTCCCTAACAAACCGTTGTCTCCTGCATGCGGATTTAAACCAAATACGGCTATCCTTGGTTTGTTTATTGAAAAATCCTGTTGCAAAGATTTGGCAATAATCCGAAGTTTGGAAAGTACGGCTTCTTTTGTAATATGTTTTGAAACTTCGTTAAGCGGAAGGTGTGTTGTTACTACACCCATTTTCATGGTCTCGCTTACCATCAGCATGGCATAGTCTTCAGATTGAAATCTTTCAGCCAGGTATTCAGTATGACCCGGAAAACTAAAATGTTCACTTTGGATATTGTCTTTGTTTATCGGAGCTGTAATCAGCACGTCAAGCAAACCATGCTCTATATCTTTGCATGCAGCATCCAGCGCATTGAATGCTGATTCTCCGGCTTCACGGGTTGATTTTCCCAATTCAACCCGAACATTATCATCGATACAGTTAATTATATTGATACGTTTTGTATGTGCATCTTTTGCACTGCGAATATGGTTAAAACTCAGGTTGTCGATATTGAGCGCTTTTCGGTGATAAGCAGCAACTTTTGGTGAGCCGTAAATAACAGGGGTACACAATTCTAACATATGCGGCTCAATTAATGTTTTTATGATTACCTCGTAACTTATACCATTAATATCACCATGCGTTATTCCTACCCTAATTTTATCTTGATTCTTCATCTTGTCAGTTTGATAATTACAGAAATTCGCTAATTTCCTTAAAGGGGGCAAAGTTATATTTTTTAATTAATTTTTTTTAAAAAGTTGTAGAGTAGTCTGGTTCCGAAACCTGTTCCTCCTGCAGGCCGGTACGCATCCTTAGTGTCAAAGAAAGGTGTGTCAGCAGAGTCAAGGTGAATCCACTGATAATCAGTAAAATGTTCAAGAAATTTTCCGGCTATTGTTGATTGAGCCTCTCTGGTTCCAAGATTATTTAAATCGGCAATCGGCGATTTTAATGGTTCCGCATATTCATCCCAAAGGGGTACTTCAATTAATCGTTCAAAAGTTTCAAAACCTGTTTCTTTCAACTTTGATATATTTTCCTGCGAATTTCCCATTACTATCATTGCATGTTTTGCAGCTACAATTACCGCAGCTCCCGTTAAGGTAGCAACATCGATAACCAGTTTAGGATCATACTTTTTTGCATAGCTTAAAGCATCTGCCAATAAAAGGCGGCCTTCAGCATCGGTATTTTTTATTTCTACTGTTGTGCCGTCGTACATGGTAATGATATCTCCCGGGGCATAGGCATTTCCATCGGGGCGATTGTCTGTAGCGGGAATCAGGCCAATAACATGAACAGGCACTTTGTTTTTTGCCAATGCATATACTGTTGCAGCCACTACCGCCGCACCTGCCATATCACATTTCATGTAATCCATTGATTTCGGTGTTGGCTTTAAGCTGAGTCCGCCGGTGTCAAAAACAACTCCTTTTCCAACCAAAACAACGGGTTTTGAATTTTTAGCATTTTCAGGTTTCCATTCCAGAATCGAAAAAGTAGGCGGATCTATACTGCCTTTATTTACTGCAAGTAAACCTCCCATTTTCAGACTTTCAATTTTTTGTTTGCCAAAAACTTCAATTGTAAATCCGGCATCTTTAGCCATCGCTTCCATTTCTTTAGCAAATTGTGTCGCAGTTAAAAATGAAAGTGGCTCATTTACCAGTGTTCGTGCATAAAAAACTGCCTGTGTTAAATTGGAAAGTTCTTCAATTTCTGATTCTGAAATTTTGCTGTCGACCAAAAAGATTTCTTTTAAATCAAATTCTTCTTTTTCCTTTTTATACTTGTCGAATGTATAGGTCGAAAGCAATAATCCTTCAATAAAGGCAAATCCGTATTTTGCCTGGCTAAAGTCCAGAAGTTGAACAGAATTTATTTTTTCGGTTTTTAGAATATCAAAAAACTTTGCACCTGCTTTTCTGGCTTCTTCCATCTCAATATAATTTTCTTTCTCATTTTTGGGTTTGAAAAAGAAAAACAAATTTGGATAGCTGTTTAAAACACAATCGTTGTTTTTTACTAATTTTTGTTTCAGGTATTTTTTTTCATTTTCAGAAAAGCCGGGAAATGAATATTGTTTTTGTTCATCTAAAATGATTGCTGTTGAAGTATTTTCTTTTAATTCTGCTATTTTTGAAATTTTTGGAATCATAGTGGTAAATTTTCAGCTAAAATAATACATTCTGGCAGTATTGAAGTGAGTTATAAACGAATTATGAGAGCATACGAAATTATAAAAAAAGCAATCGAACTGGAACCGCTTACTTTGGAAGAAGGGATGTTTATTTATGAAAATATGTCAACCAATGAATTAATGGTGGCAGCTAACGAATGCCGCCAAAAACAGATTCAGGGAAATAAGGTGGGTTGGATTATCGACAGGAATATCAATATAACCAATGTTTGTATTTCGGGTTGTAAATTTTGTAATTTCCATTGTAAAATTAATGAAGATGCTCAATATATAACCTCTATTGATGATTATTGTAAAAAGATTGATGAATTGTTTCTTGCAGGCGGGCGACAGGTATTGTTGCAGGGTGGTATGCATCCAAAATTGGGTATCAGTTTTTATACCGATCTTTTTTCTGAACTCAAGAAAAGATATCCCCGTTTAAAACTGCATGCACTTGGACCACCGGAAATTGTTTTTCTGGCAAAAAAATCAAGAAAAAGTTTTAAAGAAGTTCTTGAAATTTTGGTTGAATCGGGATTGGAGAGTTTGCCGGGAGCGGGAGCAGAAATACTTTCCGACAGAGTAAGAAAAATTATTTCTCCGGGAAAATGTAATACAAAAGAGTGGCTGGATGTTATGCGCGAAGCCCACAAAATGAACCTGGTAACTTCGGCCACAATGATGTTTGGGCATCTGGAAACAAAAAAAGAAAGGCTTGAACATTTAATTTTGTTGCGTGAGGTACAAAACGAAAAAGCAGAAGGCAATTATGGTTTTATAACTTTTGTTCCCTGGCCTTTTATGGATGAGGGTACTGTATTACAAAAAGAAGGAATTAAAAATACAGCGTCAGCAAACGACTATTTGCGCCTGGTTGCAATCAGCAGAATAGTGCTGAATAATTTTAAAAATATTCAGGCATCCTGGTTAACCGTTGGTGCGGCAACAGGGCAGCTTTGTTTGCATGGAGGAGCCAACGATTTTGGTTCGATTATGATGGAGGAAAATGTGGTTTCGGCAGCAGGTGCAAATTATAAAATGAATGCTGAGGGAATTCAAAAAGCGATAAAAGATGCCGGATTTAGTCCATATTATCGGAACCAGGCGTATGAACCTGATGAAATTGCAGAGAAAATTAATAATTCCTAAAAAAGCATAAATTGGATCTTGGTATTTGGATTTTCAGTTCGGATAGTTGTATTTGTCTGATATATATGTGATAATACCTGGCATTCTCAGAACATTAAAACCATGTATCAGATAATCCATTAAAAACGTATAAACCTCCTGGTTTTTATTAATGTTTGGAATAATTATATCCAGTGCTTTTTTATATTCTGTCTCGCGTTTTTTTGCTGTATAATCAAAGCGGTTATACATCACCAGATACTTAAAAAGATTATCGGTGTAAACGGCGGTATTTATCATTGCCGGATCACTAAAATCAAGGGTTCTGAAAAACTCTTTTTTAAATGATTCTTTTCTTTCTTCTGAAGTTAAGTACCCGTCAAGTAAGGGTACGCGAAGGTTTTTTATCATTTGAGAAACAAATAAACCACGTGTATTATTAGCAGCATCAACAACAAAATTATCACGTTCCATTTGAAGTTGATTATATTCTGTTGCCAGTTTAATAACCTTGTTGGTATCGTTTTTTTGCCAGAAGCTATTAATTTCTTTTTCAATAAACTCAATGTTTTCACGTATAAGTTTGTCTTTAGCTAAAAAATCAAACCAGGCCGAGTTTTCTTTTGATTCTATTACTTTCAGACTTTCAGCAGGGCTATTAAAATCTGTTTCGATAACGATATTTTCATAATCGAAAATAAAATCCAGGGTTTGTGGAGCTTCATTTAAAACTTTAGCTGCAGAACTTTGACCAAAATTTAAACGGTAAACACCTGTATGTGCATTTTCAGGAAAAGAAAACTGAAGAATTCCTGATGACTGGTTTAGCAATGAGCTGTCAAGTGGAGTAAAATTATCTCCCTGAATGTATCCAAAAACGATTTTTCCAGTGGGATGATTTTTGATTTGAACTTTTACAGTAAAGGTTTGGGCATTGGTAAATCCGGAAACACAAAACAGCAAAAATATACTGAACAAAAAAGCAATATTCTTCAATTTTAAATGGTTTAAAATGTTTGTTTTCAGAAATTGTTAAAGGTAATAATTTTGCTGATTTTGACGAATTGCAGCTTTTTGAGAGTATAAAATATTTTCTAATTGCTTTCAGAATGTTAAGAAAATAAAGGGAAGGAGAGGGATTGCAAATATTTTTAATAAAAAGTTTTTTGTTTTCGGAAAAGCTATTATTTTTGCATCGCTTTTGAAAAAGCAATCGTTCACAAAAACGAAATATTTTCCCTAGTAGCTCAGTTGGTTAGAGCGGCGGACTGTTAATCCGTAGGTCGTAGGTTCAAGTCCTACCTGGGGAGCCAGACAAGACAAGAGGTCATTTTCGACCTCTTTTTTTTTGTCCAAATTTTCCACATCACATTTAAAATATAGGGATCCAGTGTGTTTCAATTTTGTTAGTTTAGGTTGCAACTATTTAGTTTATTAAAACAAAATTTGGTATTTTAAATCGTGATTCTGTTTTTAATGAGTTGATTACTAGTCTTTTTTAATAGGTTCAAGCCTAATCAGGTTGTTTGATACGGAATCTTTTATAATAATATATATAGTTTGTGATTGTTTAAATTTAAACGATTGGATGCGTTATATTTGTCTTTACTGAAACCAAAGATTTAGATGCCCGAAAATCAAAACATAGAATGGAAAGAGAGTTGGCGTGATGAGTACTTGAAATGGATTTGTGGTTTTGCCAATGCTAAAGGCGGTAAAATTTTTATCGGTAAAAACGATAATGGTAAAATAACCGGAATTGAGAACCACAAACGTTTAATGGACGATATACCCAACAAAATTCAAACATTGCTGGGAATCATCTGTGATGTGGATTTACATGAAGAAGATGGGAAATATTATATTGAAATTGATGTGAAACCGTATGATGTGCCAATTTCTTATCAGGGGAAGTATCATATTAGAAGTGGAAGTACAAAGCAGGAACTAAGGGGAAATGCGTTGAATGAATTTCTTTTAAAGAAAGCAGGAAAGACTTGGGATGATGTAATTGAGCCAAGGGCAAGCCTTTCTGATATTGACTTGAATGCAATTGAGGCATTTAAAAGTGGAGCTGCTAAAAGTAAAAGATTGCCATTTATTGAAAACGAAAAGGACATTGAATCAATTCTTGAAAACTTACTTTTATTAGAGAATGGAAACTTAAAACGAGCAGCGATTCTTCTTTTTGGAAAGAACCCTGAAAGATTTTTTATTAATGCTTATGTGAAAATTGGACGGTTTGGTGAATCTGATTCTGATCTCAGATATCAGGAAATAGTTGAAGGTAGTGCCTTTCAATTGGCAGATAAAACACTTGAAGTATTAGACCGTAAATTTTTTGTTTCACCAATTTCATATCAAGGTCTTCAAAGAATTGAAGGTTGGGAATATCCTTATGAAGCAATACGAGAAACAATTTTAAATGCAATTGTTCACCGTGATTATATTGGAGCTCCAATTCAAATTAGTGTTTATGACGAAAAGTTAATAGTATGGAATGAAGGTCGGTTGCCTGATGATATGACAGTTGAAGATTTGAAAATGAAACACTCATCAAGACCACATAACCCAATTTTAGCTAGCGCGTTTTTTAAAGGTGGATTGATAGAAGCATGGGGAAGGGGTACTTTGAAGATTATTAATGAGTGTAAAAAAGCTGGATTACCTGAACCTGATATTGAATTAAATTTCGGTGGAATTAGTGTTACTATTTTCAAAAATATTTATTCAGAAAAACATCTTAAAGATAAAGGATTAAGTGATCGTCTAATCAAAGTTGTTTTGTTTGTAAAAGAAAATGGTTCAATTACAAATAGTGATTATCGCAAAATGTTTGAGGTTTCTGAAAAAACAGCTTTCAGAGACTTTGAAAAATTGGTTGAACTGAAATTATTTAAAAAAGAGGGGGAAAAGAAAGGAACCTTTTATACTCTGAATGTCTGAAAAATGTCCGATATATTGGCTTGATGTCCGATAAATGTCCGATAAACTAATACCCAAATTTATCACTTCCAAGACTGGAATAATCTTCTAAGTTGAATGAAAATATTACTATCATGGAACAAGAAATCCTTTCTGAGATAAAAGCATTAAAGAAACTTTTAGCAAAAGTAGTTGGAACTTCAGACCTTCCTACAAGACAGCAATTTTCAAAAGAGGCAATAGCAAAAGCAGCTAAGGAATATGAAAAGCTGTCGATTGAACGAGGTGAGTGGATCTGCGAATCAGATATTCAAAAAGTAATAAGAAAAGCACCTTGGAGAGCGGGAAAATTTATAATTGAGAAATTTCAATTCACAAATTATTTTACGCGTGGGCGTACTCTATATTTCAACAAAAAGGATTTGCAAGCATTAAATAGAGAGTTAAAAAAGAAAAATATCAACTTGGAGAAGTATATGGAGTTGGAAGATGATAAAGAAAAGTTTTATAAATATCTTGAGACTATTAAAAACCCAACAGGAAGAAAAAAGCGTCAACGATTTAAAATTCCCGAATACCTTCAGGATATTAACTCAGATCCTTACAATCATCCACCAAGAGAAGTAGTTGAAAAACATATTGAAACGCTCAAACAAGAGTATGAGAAATATAGAATGGTTGAATATGTGGATATATTTAGCGGTAACTACGCAATGTTCAAACATATTTACTATTGGGACAAATATTTGGATCCAGAAATAAAGAAAAAATGTAAAAACTGGTGTTCACAATTTAACTATGCAAATGAAGCATTAAAGTTGATTAAAAAGGTGAAAAGCCAAGTAATATATTAAAAGTATCTAGTCTAGAACGGTGATAATTCACACCAAACTTTTAAGATTTAGGTTGCAACTTCCAACTGTTAGGGGAGCACAAGTTTAAAAGTAATAGCGTTATATGATTTCTCATGTAACGCTTTTTTTATAGTGTGTTCAGTAATTTTGAAAGACTTTGCCAGCTTACATAATTTCCTCTTGAAGTTTTAAAATCATTCTCACCGCCATAAATAACATGAAGATTTGAGGAATCTTCTCCCGTAAGTTTTTGCCAGTACTTTAAATTTGAAAAATGGTTTTCCTGCATTGTCATCCCCGATTTAATCTCAAATGGAATCGGGTTTAAACCCCGCTCAAAAATTAGGTCAATTTCCTGTTTTGTTTTGTTCTGCCAGAAGTAGATATCGGGAGTCTGTCCTTTGTGAAAACTGTTTTTTACGAATTCATTGATAATAAGATTCTCAAAAAGCGCTCCTTTTGCATAATATGTTTGTACTTGTTGGGTATTGCTAATTCCTAATAATGAACAAACTAACCCAGTATCATAAAAATATAGTTTCGGAGATTTTATAATTCTTTTATTATAATTTTTATGATAGGGTTGTAGAGTATATACAATGTAACTTGATTCAAGAATTGAGAGCCATGATTTAGCGGTATTGGGTGAAATTCCTGCATCTGTGGCCAATGAGTTGAGATTTAGAATTTGTCCTGTTCTACCTGCGCAAAGTTTAATAAATCCTGAAAAACTGTTTAGGTTGTCAATGTTTTTAATCTGTCTTACATCCTTTTCGATATATGTATTAATATATGACGGATAAAAAAATACAGGGTCAATATCTTTGTCATAAATTCCGGGATAAAGTCCCTTAAATATTACATCTTCATATTTCTCAAATATGATTTTTTCCTTTGATAGTTCGGTTAAACTGAATGGTAATAGCTTTAAAACTGCTGCCCTTCCTGCAAGACTTTGAGTTATGTTCTGTAGTAATAGAAAGTTTTGTGATCCTGATAGCACAAAATGGACACTTTTATCATTATCAACGATGCCTTGAATATAAGAAAACAATTCCGGTACTCTCTGTACTTCATCCAAAACAGCTCCCTTGGGATAATTACTTAAAAATCCACGGGGATCGTTAATTGCGTAGTTTCTTACATCAATGTCTTCCAAATTAATGTATGGAATGTCCGTATATATTGATTTAATTAAAGTTGTTTTACCACTTTGTCGAGGTCCAGTAAGTGTAATAACAGGAAATTTATTCCTCAAATGTCTGATTATATTATCTAATTCACGTTTAAACATATTTCAAAGATACAAGAAAGCGGACAAATCTGCAATTGCAATGCGCAAATGTCCGCTTATGATTGAGGCTTAATTCAGTCTCAAAAAGTATTCCTGCTCTATAATTGGTTCTATTTCACACTATTTTTTCATAATTTAGGTTGCAACTTCCTGCAATCAGGGGAGCCAAACAGGACAAGAGGTCATAAGCGACCTCTTTTTTTGTGTCCGAATTTTTGAAACAAATCCATCTGTTGACGGATGAGTTACATCGAACACCTTTAAAATCAATTCATTTAGTGAAATGAAAACCTTGCTGATATTGAGAAGTACAAGTATTGGTTTTGTAAACTCATAGCTTGCAACGCTCCCTTTCTCCAAAATCTGTTTTCAGAAAAGATGTAACCTAAAACCTTTCTCCTGGTCTTTCCATCCGCATTCTTGAGATACTCTGCCATGTTCTCCATCATCGGAACCTCTTTTTTTATAAAGGTTTTGAAAGGTGATGTTGTAATTTGAGATTTTTTAATTTCAGTTGAAGTCCAGTCAAGGTGTTACACAGAGATAATAGTGGCGCAAATCTCCCAAACGAATTTTAGCAACATGGGTGGTCAATGATGTACCTTGAACGGGACATTTCATGAATCCTTTTAATGGATATAAATCGGTTTTGTCTTCGTGAAACTTCTTACGAAGAACACGACCTGGTGTTGCTTTTTATATACGCATCACGGAAATCTAATTTCAGAACCTCTAAAAACCGAACAGAACATTCTATTTAGTTGTTCTCAGGGTTGCTGTTATTTCATTGTTTATCAGCTGGTTATTTCGTAACTTGTATCTTACACCAAAAATTAACTATCATGAAAAGGAATATTTCAATTTTCATTACATGTTTTGCATTTTTTAGTCTTTTAGAAGTAAATCAATTATGTGCACAGCCTGACAACTGGTCGCAGTTTCGTGGAATAAACTGTTCTGGGCTAGCCGCTGAAGATCAAAACCCTCCTGTAATCTTTGGACCTGATAAAAATATTCTTTGGAAAACCAGTCTTCCAGTTGGTTACTCTTCCCCATGTATTTGGGGAGATTGTATTTTTATAACTGGCATTAATGTTGAAGGAAAGCTATTAAATCTTTTTTGTATTGATAGAAACGATGGAACTATCCGATGGGAAGAGGATATTGCAGTTAAGGAATTTGAAAAAATTCATGCAATGGGAAATCCGGACACTGCAACCCCTTCCACCGATGGAGAAAGGGTTTATTTTTATTTTGGTTCATACGGCCTTCTTTGCTATGATTTAAATGGAAAACAAGAATGGAATCTACCTATGCCGATTCCAAATTCACGACATGAAATGGGAACCTCACCGATTATTAAAGGCGATTTGGTGATACTTAATTGTATTGGTGATCAGAATGATCCGCGACTCCTGGCTATCAATAAATATGATGGAAGTATCGAATGGAAACATTCTTTGGAGAAACCTAAGAATAGAGATAGCTTTTCTACACCGGTTATTTACAAGGACGAAATAATCATTTATGCCAGTGATTATGTCGCAGGTTACAGCATAAAAACAGGTGATATTAATTGGAGGTTTGCAATTGATGTACCAGATGCAGTTTGCACACCAGTCTTGGGAGAGAATATCCTTTATATAGCCAGTCACAGCACTATGGGGAGTCCTCCCATGATTTCTCAATTTCCGGATTTCCAGGCGTTTGCAGCTAAATATGATAAAAATGGAGATTTAAAACTTGATAGAAACGAAGTGCAAGATTTTCGCTTTAAACTATACCCTGAAATGCCTGAAATACCTGGTTATGATATACCCATCATGTATGTCATGGGATGGTGGGATTCAAACAAAGACAATTATATCGACAGTACGGAATGGAATAATAAGATTGAATATTGGCTAGCCCGTTATAACAGACAGGGATTGAAAGCAATCAAACTTGGTGGAGAAGGGGATATTAATATGGATCATTTTTTATGGGGTCAAACAGAAGATGTCCCCTATTTATCCTCACCCCTTTTATATAATAACCATATTTATATGATTAAAAATGGTGGCACAATTTCTTGTTTTAATGCAAAAAATGGTAACCGATTATATCGTGAAAAGTTAGGAGCATCTGGTATATATTTTTCCTCTCCAATAGTTGCTGGTGGCAGGATTTATATTGCCTCATATAAAGGAATTGTCACTGTTTTTGAAGCGGGGACAAAACCGAAATTACTGGTACAAAACGATATGAATGAAAAGATTATGGCTACGCCTGCGGTAGTTGACAATAAACTCTACATTCGAACGGAAAAATCCCTTTATGCATTTGGTGATTGATAATTTTCATATCCACATTAGATTACAGAGTATTTTTTTCATAATTTCACCACCTCTTGATATTATCCTTAAAAGGATGATATACAAATTCGTGAGCTAAAAGATTTAAATCAAACTTTTAAAATTGAGTTTGCAACTTCCGAAGGTAAGGGGAGCCACTCTTGACAGAGGTCTTTTTCGACCTCTTTTTTTTGTCCAAATTTTTGAGAACCTTGTTGGTATTGAAAAGTACGTGCATCAGTTTTGTGAATTGGTGAGTTGAAACTTTTCCTTATTATTCATTATTCTCCTTAGGATTTGATTCCTTTTTTTTAATTGACTGTTGCATAAAAATTTGTATAAGTTGCATGTCCTGCCAAGTTGCTAATCCATGAATTTTGAAATTGTTTTATGATTCTAAAACATTCATTTAATTATGATTGGTGCAAGAAATATATTCTATTTCAACTTATCATACCTACTTTCCAAAAGGTTCCTGTATGATTCCTTCATTTCGTCAGATAAGAAAGATTCATTAAGCCATTCAACTGCCTTGGATTTATTCCGGAACATTCTCTTTTTAATTCCTTGAATTTGTTTATCCGTTAAACCTAAATCTAATCCCAGTTTTTCGAAGTGGTTCCAATTCAGTTTTTTCTTTTTCCCATCAAGCGTTAGAGCCAATTCTTCTGTATCTTCAGGTAAGATAATTGTAACATTCAACAAATCATATGCTGGCGCTAATATCCAACCTGAAGGGCTTTCAATCATCGAAAAGTTTTTGAGGTGCATATCATTATTGCCACACAAAAAACTGAAGATTGCAAGTTCAAGAAAGAAGATTTTATCGAGCAATGTATTATTAGAATAAGCATGAAGTGCCTTTCCAACTTTCTCCATAGAACTTTTGTATTTATCGAATGCTTCTGTTATTTGAAACATATCCAACATGTGTATTTTCTCACCATCAACTGTACGGTCTATCCTTTTGGTGATGTATGACAGTTCTCCTGATTTCAAACGTATTAAACTGGAAGGGACCACACGGATACCCATAGCTTCAGCCATTCGCATGGTCACATGTTCATTCTCGGGCATTTCCTGAAAATGTTCGTTGGGTGGTTTAAAAATGTATTGCCCTCCAAGAGCTCCAACAACGGTCATGCGGCTATCTTCTCTTCTTTTCGTATCCTCTACAAGAGACATTGATAATTTAGCCTGAACACCAGGTACTGTCACGCTACGTTCAACAACTTCTTTTGCTAGTTCTGTCATTTGGTTTAAAGAATAAGGTATTTGAGGGGGTGTTGTTGAACCAAAGAACTCCTTGCTACAGCCAGCATGAAAGTCTCCTGGAGTATCAAGAGGCTGATAGCAATATATACATCTATCTTTCATTTTCATCAGCTTCAGGTATTACACTAACTGCACCAATGCAGTTCTGGCAACATGCCAACAATAATCCCATGCGGTCGTTCTGGTTTATTTTCCAATTAGCAGAAGCAATATCCAGCAACCATCCCTCAGGAATAAGTCCATCAAAAAAAGCAAACAGCCTGTTTTCATAGTAGGGTTCATTTCTAACCGGCATTGAGAATGTGATGAATTCGCCGGGATGTTCTTTCAAATATTTTTCATCGTATTGAAAGATGTATTCTCCATCATCTGTTTCGGTAATATAACCAGCAAAGTAATTTTTATATATGACTTTCCCTTTTCTCATAATTCAAGTTCTTTGCTGTCTGCCGGTACCAGTTCATGACCAAACATTCTTAATACAAGGTTCACTTTATCCATGTTCAAGTTAGTCTTTCCTTGTTCTATTTTGCGGACCACAGTCAGTGCAACTCCTGCTCTTTCTGCAAATTCTTCCTGTGTTAGGTTTACCTCTTTTCTTCGTTCTTTTACAAACTCTGCCAATCGTTTCATTATATGCATCTAAGTATAATAATGAACAAATATACAAAACTATATGCTTTTGGATATAATTTAAGCAAATAAATTTGTCTTATATGTAAGGACATATACTTTCTGGTTAAAAGCGTATTGAATTGATTTCATTTGTGTAGTTAAATACAACCAACGGATTAAAGCAGTAAGTCCGATCTATGTCTGAAAAATAAGTGTGAGTTATTTTGTATTGTTGACTTAATATGTTGGCAATTCACACCAAATTTTCACAAATTAGCTTGCAACTTACAACTTTCAGGGAGTACTTCAAGAAAGGTCGTCAATTTTGGCGACCTTTTTTACTATAAATAATTTGTTATCAGAAAGATTTATGTTGATAGTTAGATTTTCATTTTCGTATTTTCCTTTGGCTCCCAACAACTGACTTATTTCTTACAAATATCAATTTGTGTCTACTTTTTGTATTTTCACGTTGTTCAATTTCAAATTTATTAATAGAACCGATTAAAGGAGTTAATTTTTGAAAACCATAATTTCGGGGATCAAAATTTGGCATCTTTTTTTGAAGCAGACTTCCAACATCACCTAAAAATGCCCAGCCATCATCATCTGATAAATCTGTAATTGTTGACGCAATTAATTTAATTTCCTTTGCAGTAATCTTGTCAATGGTTTCCTTATCATCATCTAATTCTTTCTCTTTTGCTTTTCTTTTCAGAATTTCGATATAGATAAATTTATCACAGGCAGCAATAAATGGATTGGGAGTCTTTTTCTCACCAATCCCGATTACCTGCATGCCGGCTTCTCTTAAACGTGTTGCAAGTCGCGTAAAATCGCTGTCACTTGAAACCAAACAAAAACCATTAACTTTCCCGGAGTACAACAAATCCATGGCATCAATAATCATAGCTGAGTCTGTAGCATTTTTCCCGGTTGTATAAGCGTACTGCTGAATCGGAGTAATGGCATTTTCAAGTAGCATGTTTTTCCACTTTGATAAATTTGGTTTTGTCCAATCTCCATATATTCTTCGTATAGTTGGGTTTCCGTATTTAGCTATTTCTTCCATCATTTCTTTTACATGAGATGAAGGAATATTATCACCATCAATTAAAACCGCCAGATTAAGTTGTGTTTTCATTGTTAAATTCTTTTGGTTATTACAATTAAAATGTAAATTATTGTGGTGCCGGTTATTCAGAGAGTTTTACACCTGTTGCTATTAGTCCTTTTGGTCCGGTTCCAAGTTCAAAGATTACCTTATTTCCCTCTTTGATTTTTCCAATTATATCTTTAGAATGAACAAACACATTTTGTTTAGTTACTTGTTCCCGAATAAATCCGTAACCTTTTTGTTCGTTAAAAAAAGTAACTACTCCTGTTTTAAGAAGATCTTCTTCATTCTGTTCACTTCCTTTAGGAATGCTTATTTCAATATCTTCCAGGTTAACTTCTTTTTTTTGGCTGATATCAGGCGGTTCAGATAAAATATTTCCAAATTCATCAACATAGGCGATCATGTCCTGATTGTCTAATTTATTTGCATTTTCTTTCCTTGCTAATTTTCTTGCTTCTTTGTCTTTTCTTTTTTTCTCTTGTTTTTTCCTAACCTCTTTCTTACCGTATGTTTCTTTTGATCTACCCATAAATTCTATTAACTGACCTTTATTATTTTACAATTTTACATTATTTTGTTTTTTTGAATTTAATACCTTTTCATATAGAAAAGTCATATTTAATTCTACAAACCTGCTTTGTCCGACCAGAAATTATTGTGATTTAAAAATGAAGTGTTTCTATATTTAGTTTGCTGATTTAACATTAACAGCATAAGGTCCTTTATCTCCTTGTTTTATTTCAAAAACAACTTCTTCATCCGGATGAAGACCTCCAAATGAACTGTATAAACCACTTCTGTGGACAAAAACTTCTTCACCTTTTTCCGATATAATAAATCCAAAACCTTTTGTTTCATTGTACCATTTTACTTTTCCTTTTTGCATAATATGTTATTTATAATGAATACTAACCTGATAACTAACACTAGTTTATATCCTAAAAAAGCGTCAAACAGGCAAAAATCTAATAAGATCTAAAAGAGAGTGAAGTTGAACTAATAATGTTAGGAAATTAGTAGAAAAGCACAAATTCTTAAACCGTATGTGGGTATAAAGGTAAGGTTTTAATCTAAAATGTTGTTAGTTGAATCTGAATGTTTAGATTTTCGCAATCATTAATATAATGTTGAATTTATTTTGAATCGGTAATTCTTGATTTTTATTTTCATGTATTAACTTTCAAATATTCAGGATTTTTATGTGTTTGATAAGAATCTATTCACACCGAACTCTCACAAATTATGTTTCAACTTCCTCCAATCAGGTGAGCACCTTAAAGAAGGTCGCTGGTCTGGCGACTTTTTTTTGATTAAAAATTTTGAGACATTTAATATTTTGATTTCTGAGATTTATCAATTCATTAGATTCATTGCTTCCTTTCTCCTGGACTTTTATGAATTACAGTAATTAGATTTAACTATTCCATAAAAAAAATTAACAATACCTTTTCCAGGTTGTTATAAAATCAATCGCAACTTAACTTTTTTTACCCAATGAAGTCATATCTCCAACGTTTTACTGTTCCACATGTATTTATTTTCCTTTCAGCTATTATTCTTTTTTGTGCATTACTCACATACATCGTTCCTTCGGGTGAATACAACAGAACAACAAGAAAAGTCGGGGAAGTGATCCAGACCGTTGTTGTTCCGGGTAGTTATGAAAAACTAGATAAGCATTTTTCCCTTAAGGGAATCATCTTTGGTGAGAATTTGGAGGGAAAAGCATCTCCTACCAGTATACTTGGACTCTTTACGGCGATTCCAAAAGGTCTGAACCAATCAGCCGCACTTATATTCTTTGTGTTTACTATCGGTGCTGTTTTTAACCTTATACGACATACGGGAACAGTACATGTTGTCATATATTGGTTGATGCGAAGATTTCAAAGATTTCCCAATTTACTTATATTATCAATATACCTTTCAATTGCAATATTGAGCAGTTTTATGGGAATGGGGCAGGAGTTTATGCCGCTAATCCCTCTCTTTATGATCATTTCAAAAGTAAACGGATACGACCGGATTTTTGGATTGGCCCTTTTTGGTCTTCCTTTTGCATTAGGATGGACCAGCGCAATCACCAATCCATTCACGGTTCAAATTGCGCAGAAAATTGCCGAAGTTCCAATCGGAAGTGGAATTGGAATGCGTGTTTTTGTTTTTATAGTACTCGCTGCAATCGGCTATCTATATTTAATGCGCTATGGGAAAAGAGTAAAACGTGACAGAAGTTTGTCTGCAATGCCTGATGACGCTTTTATTCTTCCTGATGAAGATTTTACCATTAAGCAAAAACTGGAGCGTAAGCACATTTTAATTATGCTTACCGCAGCACTATTGTTTGGATTAATACTTTATGCGGTCCAGTCAATGGGTTGGGGACTGTTGGAGATGACAGGCGGGTTTTTTATTGTTGGTGTAGTTACAATTTTAATAAGTGGGATGAGTGGAGATGAGTCTATGAAAGCCTTTGTAAAAGGATTGGAAATTATGATCATACCGGCGCTTGTAGTTGGTTTCGCAAGGGGAATTCAGGTAGTGATGGTCGAAGGACAAATTATAGATACCATGCTAAATTTTACTGCAGTTGCACTGGAAAAACTTCCACGCTTTCTTGCAGCTGAAGGCATGTTCATCTTCCAGTCATTTTTGAATTTCTTTATCCCTTCAGCATCAGGCCAGGCATTGGTTTCTATGCCGCTCATGACTCCACTTGCTGATCTTCTGAATATTTCTCGTCAAACCAGTGTGCTGGCCTACACTCTGGGAGATGGATTGTCGAATTTGATTATTCCCACAAGTGGATTCCTGATGGCAATTCTCGGACTTGCCGAGATTCCTTACGAAAAATGGTTCCGTTTTGTGTTACCTCTTTTTCTTATTCTGAGTTTTACCGGCCTTATTATAATCGGGATTGCTGTATTTATTGGTTATTAGTTTTTGAATGTTTTAGTTAGGTTACAACTTATAATTTTATGCATTTATATTCGGAATAGATTATTCTATTGTTCCGTAATAATCCGTTAGAAAATTATTGTAAACGAATTAATTTCTTTATAAATCTATTCTTTAAACATCATACCAATACTTTTTTGGAGCATTTCACAATAAATTTTTACATCTTTTTACATTTGTCAAATTGATAATGATATTGAAAATTAATAACTTAGGATATGTTGGAAATTTTCAGATATCTGACTTCAAAATCCAAAATCCTGCTAATCGGATTTGTTCTAATTCTTGCACCGATTGCCATAATCAGTTACATGAGCATGCAATCGGTGAATCAGAAAGCTGAAAATCTGAAATTGAATTATACCGGGACCATCAGGCTTGTCAGGGATAAACTGGAAAACGGGATTTTAAAGCTTGAAGAAAATCTCTATAATCAGATTGCCGAATATAGCTCTGATCAGAACACTCAGGAATTTCAAGAATGGTTGGGCGAACTGGAAAAAAAAGATTCAGCCTTCCAATATTTATTCCTGGTGAATAACGAAATGGGATTGCTCTCTTCGATGATATCCAGTAACTGGAGCAACGACAATACTCGTAATAATACTGAAGAAAAACTTCTTTTACATGCTGATTTTAAAAAGGCCGAAGAGGCTGAGTTTCGACAAAAAAACTGCGTTGAAGCAATTCGCTATTACAAACGAGTTCTGGATACAATCAAAGATAATCAGGGAAAAGCATTTGTTCTGGCAAGAATCGGGAGGTGTTATTATAAATCAGGGAATTTTGAAAAAGGAATTGTTGAATACAAGAAATTATTGGATATAGACAATGAAAGTAACATCGGAAATGTTCCTACTAAGGTTGTAGCACTTTCACAACTCAGCACAGGATATTCAAAAATAAACAGAAATCAGCAGCTGATGATAACCAATCTTCAACTCTATCGATACTTAATTGAAAACTCATGGGATATTTTCGGTGGAGATTATCCGTTTTATTTGAATTCAGTTACCTCTGAAATCCAGGGACAAAGAAAACTGTATGCAACAAATGATTCAATTTTAGAGGAGTTGGATACTTTGAACAACAAGAAGAATAAGATTAATAATCAAATTGAATTTATAAAATTACTGGAGCAAAATCTTATTCCGGAAATCGAAGCTGAGTTAAACAGGAAAAATTTATCTGAAACTCAAAAACACAAAATTCTGAAAAATGATAGCGAAAGTGAAATTCAGATTGGATATTTCTGGCTACCTGCTTCCTTTCTGTCAAACGATTTAATCATAATGGGTTACCAATTCAACGAGAATTATCTGTTATCAAAACAAATTCCTGAAATGCTTTCCACCGTTGAACTTGGTAAGGACGTTTTACTTGGAATCATCGATAAAAAAGATAGTTTGTTGTTCATTCAAAACGGTGAATCCATAACGGATTACCTGGTTACAGAAAATTTTAAGCTCCTGTTTGAAAGCTGGAAAGTGGCTTTTTTTAATAAAGACGGACAGACCATTGAAGAGCTGGTTGGAAAAGAGAAAAATCTGTATAGAATTCTAATAGGTGGAATTATTTTATTGATGCTGATCGGGTTGGTTGTTATTATCCGAGCGGTGATCCATGAATCGGAAATGGCCCGCATAAAATCGGAGTTTGTATCCAATGTTTCGCACGAATTGAAAACCCCGCTGGCACTTATCCGGATGTTTGGAGAAACACTCGATTCCGGAATTGTCAGCGATGAGAAAAAAAGAAAGGAATTTTACGGAATCATCCGAACAGAAAGCGAACGCTTAACTCACCTCATTAACAATGTACTCGACTTTTCTAAAATGGATACCGGTCGGAAAAAGTACAATTTTGTGAAAGCAGATTTGGTGCAGGTTGTCAGAAACTCAGTGGAAGCTTATAAATTTCACATCCGTGAAAATGGTTTTGAAATAACAGGTGAATTTCCTGATGAATCAATAATGTTAAATATCGACAAGGATTCCATTTCACAATCGGTGTTAAACCTTTTAAGCAATGCAGTGAAGTATTCCGATAAAACGAAATATATAAAAATAAAGGTTTCGAAAGATGAAACATCTGCCATAATTAGCGTAAGTGATAAAGGGATTGGAATTCCAAAAATTGAAATGAAAAAAATATTTGAAAAGTTCTATCGTGTTTCTAATGAACAAGTTCAAGAGTCGAAGGGTACTGGTTTGGGATTGACATTGACAAAACAAATAGTTGAAGCACACGACGGAGAGATAAATGTTGAAAGTGAACCAGGCAAAGGCAGCCGTTTCACAATCAAAATTCCTCTTTTAAACTGATTTGTTAATGTCATTTCGAAACCTGAAGTATGAAGGTGAGAAATCTTGTGAAGGGACAGATTTTTCAGTCGTTCCTCCTTCGAAATGACAGGTTAAAAAAATGAAAAATGAAAAAGATCCTGATTATAGAAGACGAAAAAAATATGGTTGCCGGACTGAAATTCAATCTCGAAGCCCGTGATTATGAAGTCATTGCAGCCTTTGACGGTGAAACCGGTTTTAAAAAAGCTTTTGACGAAAAACCGGATCTTGTTTTACTTGATATTATGCTTCCAATCCTTGATGGATGGGAGGTTTGCAGGCAAATCAGGAATAAATCCCTTGTACCCATCATAATGCTGACGGCAAAATCGGACGAAGAATCCAATCTTAAAGGATTCCGTTTAGGAGTGGACAATTATGTCTGTAAACCATTCAGCCCCAAAGTCTTGCTGGCCAAAACAAAAGCATTACTCAAGCGCATCGATCATGCTGCAGATAAAGACGACGAGTTTTATTATATCGATGACGAATTTGTCATCAATCCGCCTGCGCATGAAATCATGATTGACAAAAAGAAATGCGCCCTGACAACTACTGAATTCTCTATACTATTGTTTCTTGTTAAAAATCAAAAGGTCGCGCTTTCACGCGACCTCATTCTAGACAGTATTTGGGGAGAGAACTATTTCGGCGATATTCGGATAGTAGATACAAATATCAAGCGTATTCGGGAGAAACTGGGCGCAAAAGCAAAATATATCCGTACAATCAGAGGTGTCGGCTATAAATTTGAGGTGGGGTAAATGAGCAAAAGCATCTTTGTCAAACAGTTCATCCTGACGGTGG